>JBMOJD010000045.1:0-26183 GCA_049317025.1 Fimbriimonas sp.
CCCCTTTGCATTGTGGAAGTTCTGACCCCAGACTTTAAGGCAAAGCGCTGGCTCATCGAGATCGTGACCAAGGCCCGGCCCGAAATCTACAACCACAACATCGAGACCATCGAGCGCTTGCACACGATCGTTCGACCCCAGGCGAAGTACGACCGAACGCTCCAGGTGCTCCGAACTGTGAAGGAACTCGACCCCAGCATTTACACAAAATCGGGCATCATGCTCGGCCTCGGCGAGACGAAAGAGGAAGTTCTGATCACCCTCCGCGACCTCCGCGAAGCGGGCGTGGATGCGGTCACGATTGGCCAGTACCTCCGCCCGACCATGCATCACCTGCCCGTCGCCGAATTCATCCATCCCGATGTCTTCGCTGAATACGAGCGAATTGGCGATGAAATGGGCTTTGCGTTCGTGGCCAGTGGGCCTTTTATCCGAAGCTCGTATAATGCAATTGAGTTCAGCAAAAAGGTCATGTCGGAGCGGGTCGCCCGTTTGGACGCCGCGTCGGTGATCTGATGCTGGTCGCGATTTGAAGCCAAAATGGCAGCGCCGATCCGTGGGCTGATTGCAACCGGGTTTCCCCTTGGCATCCTGGTTTGGGGTGGCTTCTATCTTAACGCGTGCGTCGAACTCCTGAAGGCACCCGATGCGCCGGTAGCCATCACGGTCAAGGGCACCTCCGACGACCTCGAAATCCGCGCCGATAGCTACAAGCTTGACGTGGGAAAACGAAATCTTTCTCTACGCAATGTTCACCTAGTCTCAACCCATCGCGGTGAAATTGGCCGGATCGGCGATGTGAATGTCACTGAGCTTGGAACCTGGCCGACCGGAAACCCTCGACTCTCGGTTCTCGGCAACGGCGTCAAAGTTCAGCTTCTGCGAAAGGAAAATGGCGATTTCGCGATCCAAGAGCTGATTCCACCCCCCTCAGCGGGCGGCGCGCCGGTGCCCTTGTCAGTTCGGCTTCGCGATGTCGAAATCCGCCTAAACGACAAGCGGGCAAAGTCCGTCCACACGCTTCGCACGGCTTCGTTGGATGGAGCAAGCCTGGGCGACGACTGGCGACTGCAAACGAACGCTGATCTCAGCCGAGTCGGCCAACTAGGGCTGGACATTCGGCTAGGTGCAAAGGGGGCATGGGCCATGGATATCGACGCCCCCCAACCCATCGAGGCCACCGACGTCCTCCGTGATGCCGTCAGTTGGCTGGACCCCGAGACCGCGAAGCGAATTCAGTCGGCATCCGTGTCCACGCTTTTGCTCCAGGGCAAACTCGCGATGCGGTCGGAGGCATCGGGATTCGTCGCCACCGGGTCGCTCGCGGTTCGCGGTACCCAGCTACGCATCGCCGAGGACACGGTCCAAGGCTTCGATGGCACGGTGACCGGATCCGATGATCGCTTGATCGTCCGGGCAAATGCGCAGTCGAACGGTGCCTTTGTACAATTTTCTGGCCAGTTCTTGACCCAAAAGCCATCTCTCGAAGGCCAGGTGGAAGCCCGAGTTCGAGATTCGGCGGCGCTGCCCGCCTTCGTCCGCCAAGCGATTCCCGCGAAGGCAGCATTTCGCGAAGGGACGTATGCCGGTTGGGTCCAGTGGAGTGGCGCGGATCGAGTGGCTTCGGCTGGGACCCTAAGTTTCCGCGAGGCCTCATTCGCCAAGGATCAGGTGAGCCAGCCGACCTTCCAGATCGCCCTCGACCAAGCCAACCTGCGGGCGAAAATACTGGATGGTTCTTGGCAAAAACTTAGACCCATCGGTGAGTTCTCGCTCGGACTTGCGTCGAAGAGCATCCAAGGACAGATCAGCGTAGCCCGAGTGCCCATCGAGACCCTGGGCAAGCAGTTTGCCATTGCAGGCTGGACCGGAATCGTCCAAGTTCAATCACTTGTGGCCGGTACATTTGATCATCCCGAGGCAGAAGTCCGCATCGTCGGGGTCGCTCAACCCCCTAAAGATGGCGTTGTCTCCCCCGCTGTTGCCTTGGAGGCCCAAGTCAGCGCCACGCCGGACTCGGTCCGGGTGCGCCGAGCAATCTTCCAGACTGCCCTCGGCGGAGCCTCGCTGCAAGGTCAATGGTCCAAGAAAGATGGCCTAGAGTTAGACGGTTTGGCCCGTGGATTGGACTTCCAAGCGATTGAAAAGAAGCTCGCTGGCAGCGCCAACGTGGCCTTCCGGGTCACCGGGGCTATCGCCGCCCCAAGAATAACTGGGCGCGTCGAGGCCTACGATCTCTCGTACGAGACCATGCGCTTACCGGTCGCGATGGCCGAGTTTTCGGCAACCAACGAATTCGTCAACCTAAACAATATCCGCCTGATCCGAGGCGGCGCTCGTGCCCTGGGCAACGCGAGCTGGAATCGCAAGACGGACGCGATCTCCGGCTCCTTCGCGGGCGACCGGCTTCAGGTCGCCGAGTTTGCGGGCGAAGATTTCCTCGGTTTTGTAAAAATTTCGGATGGAAAAATATCCGGATCGTTCGCAAAGCCGATGGTGATGGCCAACTTGGATGCCCGCCAGTTGCTCCTGGGCCGCGTGAAGATCGGCCAGGCATGCGGAGCCGTGGAGTTCTCCGATGGCCAGTTCCAAGTCAGCGATGCCAAGTTCGTCCTTGCCGAAGGCGAAATCCAAGGGGCAGGAACATATGATCCAGCGACAGAAAACGGCAAGTTTGCGGCCAATTTTGTCCACTTAGACATTGGCGATCTCGCCCCCGATGTCGCTGCCCAGGTGACCATCAAAGGCGTCCTCGACGGCACGGTTTCGGCCAATGTGGAAAACGGAAGCATAGTCAGAACCGAAGGAAAAGGAACGTTAAAGGCGCTAAACTTAAACGAAACCGACTTCGGGTCTGGCAGCTGGTCGCTCGGGGGTGCCAATGGCCCGGTTCAGCTAGATTTCAGCCTCGGCACCATCGACCGCTACCTAGCGGGCAATGCCATTACCTACAATCCCACCTCCAAAACCCTCGCCGGGTCGGTAGATATCTACAATTTTAGCGCCGAAGATATCATTGATACCACGCGCAAATACCAACAGAATCTCAGCGACGATCTCAAGTTGCGCCTGGCATCCGCCCAAGGCTCCCTGAGCGCAACCGTCGCGGTTTCCGGCGAATTGGACCGCCTTCGGTGGCAGGCGAACTCGGTCACCGCCAGTAATGTGATGGTTGGCGGCCATGATTTTGGCAAGATCAGCCTCGCCGGGGACTATCAAGAGGGCCGAGCGAACCTGGCAAGCTTCTTGCTTGAAGGACCTTCTGGCACGCTCAAGATCAAAGGGCAGCTCGACCCCAAGGAGGGCCTCAGCGCTGATGGTGAACTCTCGAAGATGCCGCTGGCCGTTCTCGACCTTGTCGCCCCCGGCTTCGCCGGGATCTCCGGCTCCTTGGATGAACTGAGCTTCCTCGCCGAAGGCACCTTGGAATCGCCGACCGTCCGCGCCTCCGCCAAGCTCACCGGCCTGTTCGCCCAGCCCGGAGCCAAGGAGGACGCGACCCTCCGCGTCCTCTTCGACACCCTCAGTCTGGAGCCGATGGCCCGCCCCAATGGCACCGTATATTCCGCCCTGACGACTCAAGGCAAGTTCTTCTATAGAGGGTTTCAAGGCGATATCGATGGCCTGATGCCGATCGACTTTGCCAACAAAGGCACCGTCCCCGATACCCGCCTCAGGCTTGGCTTGGCCCGGCGAGACCTCAAAGAAATTGCAAGTTTGATCGATGGTTTTGATGCAGATCGAACGGAAGGTGGCGTCGATGGCGAGGTGATCGTCTCCGGGCCGCTGAACGACCTGAGGCCGCGCGGAAACATCAACATCAACGCGCCATCGTTGGCCCGCAATGGTGTTGATGCGACCCTCCAGAACGCCTTCCTTGGCCTTGGCTTTGTGGACAACGAGATGAAACTCACCGCGCGGGCCACCAGTTCTCGCGGCGGGACCCTCGCGAGTGAACTAAAGACCCAGCTCGACAGCTCGGAAGATCTCGGCTCGCTGTTCCAACCCGGGAAGTCAGGTTCACTCCTAGACCGAAGCATCTCTGGATTTGTAAAGCTTGATGCACTCCAGGCTAGGCAAAAATTCACCGGCAATGCTTTCGTCGATGCCCAAGCCACCGGGGAGATCCTGGTCACCGGCAACCTGCGCCGCCCCAGGGTCTCTGGTGCCGTCAGCTTCGCTGGAGTCGACACGATTTTGCCAGCCTTCGAAGCACAAAGTGGAAAGCAACCAGATTTCCCCATCGAACCGGAGTTCGACGTCAAGCTGGAAACGAACGGCCCCGCCCGCGTCCGCACCACTGGAGCCGACCTAAAGCTCCTGGGCACCGCCAACCTAACCGGGACCTTGCTCGCCCCGACCGTGAACGGCCAGATGACCCTCTCCTCTGGCACCCTGCGGCTCCCGAACCACGAAGTCCGCCTCGAACCGGGAGGTCGCATCCGGGCCTTCTTCGATGGCGACCCGAACTCAGCGGGCGCCCAGCTAGACGTGGATCTCGAAGGCAGAACCGCCCTCACCGCCCGCCGACCCGACCTCTCGGTCGAACGCTACGGCATCGAACTTCGCGTGCTCGGCGACCTCCTCAAGGATGGCGGCCTGACCCTAACCGCCAGAAGCGATCCGCCCGACCTAACCCAGGAACAGATCCTCGGCCAACTTGGCCAGACCCAACTGCTGGAGTCGTTCGGCGGCAGCGTCAGCGGCAACGAGACCGAACGGCGCATCCGCGATGCCCTCGCCGGATATGCCCTCCCCGCCGTCTTCGGCAACTTCACCGACTCACTCGCCAAAGGCTTGGCCTTCGACTTCTTGACTCTGGAATACAACCCGTATGACCTCGTCACGGTGTCATTCGCCAAGCGGGTCGGTCCCGGACTCTCGTTCATAGGCCGCCGTCAGGTCGGTGAGCCACCCCCCGGATTCCCCAGCGTCTTCGAATGGAAACTGCAATATCGACCGGCGCGTCGCGGTGTTTTGGGTCGATTCAGCCTCTCCTTCGGGGCCGATCAAGACCGACCGTGGAAGGGCGCCCTCGAATACAGTCTTCGTTTTTAAGCCTATTGGTCCGAAACCTGACACAATCTGGGAAGTCTGATAGGCGGCTGGATGACAAGGGGTAAAGTCCCATGGCATCACGAGGCTTCGGGACGAGGGACCATTTGAAGGGAAAGCAACTAGGGATTCTGTTACTGTGCGCGGTCGCCGGTAGCTCTTGGGCTCAGGAATCAAACGTCATTCGTGAAGTTCTCATTCGAGGAAACACGAATGTCACGCAAGACGCCATCGTGGCTTCTATGCGCACCAAAGTCGGGCAGCCCTACGTGCAGGCCACTTTGGATGCGGATAAGGCGAGCATCGAGGCCATGGGATTCTTCTCCGCCGTCGATGTCCGCGCTACGCCGCTCTCGCTCGGATCCTGGCAGATCGTCGTCGACGTGAAAGAGTGGCCCCGGATCAAAGAGATTCGCGTGGTCGGCAACAGCGCCATCACGACCGACGCGATCCTAAAGGCCATCAAGCTCGTTCCCGGCGATGTTTATAACCTAAACGCCCTCAAGCCTAGTTCCGACGCCATCGAGAAGCTCTACTCCTCCCAGGGTTACTTCGCCCAGGTCGAAGAATTCGCTCCTCTCCAAGAATCTCCCGGAACCATCAACATTTCCATCATCGAGATGAAGGTCGGCTCGGTCGCCGTCCAGGGCAACAAGCGCACTAAGGATTGGGTCTTCAAGCGACTCATCAAGACTCGCCCGGGCGATACCTATAGCCAAAAGAAGTGGATTCTCGACCTGCGTCGACTGGTGAATACCCAGTGGTTCGATCCGGTAACCAACGCGGGCGCACCGCCCACCGACCTTGGAAAGATCGACCTCGTGGCCGGCGTCACTGAGGCGCGAACTGGCAATTTCAACGTTGGCCTCCAGGTCGACCCGCGAAGCTCGGTCGCGGGCATCCTTCGCGTCAGCGATACCAACTTCCGCGGGACCGGCCAAACGCTGGGCGTCAACTTCATCCAGGCCACCCAGGGCGATGGCGGCAGTGTTGACCTCAACTACTCCAACCCGTTCTTCGATGATCGCCAGACCACCTTCAATATCTCGCTCTATAGCCGTCTGATCTACCGCTTCGGTGGCGGCAACATCGGAAGCTCCAGCAGTTCCTCAACGACCGACCGCTACAACGAGCGCCGAACCGGCGGCACCATCGGCTTCTCCCGTCCGCAAAACGACGCCCTGACCTACGGTCTGAGCGCGCGCTACGAGCGAATTTCGACGGATAACACGGTGGAATCAAGCGCCAACAACTTCGTCCAGCAAGACGGCGAGGTGGGTGTCCTCTCGATTGCCAGCGTCAGCAACCGTCGCGATGTCGACGTGGATCCCTCGCGCGGCGACTGGCTTCGCTGGGAGGTCGAGCCGGGCTACGCCAACATCACCAAGTCCGTAGGGCCGCCCTCGACCCTTTTGCTCGGCAGTAGCACGTTCGTGCGCAACACGTTGGAGTATCGAACTTACTTCACGAACCAGAAGCCACGCGGCGACCAGCTCGATGCGCCCCGCCGGGTCCTTGCGTTGCGGGCAAAGTACGGCGTGATCAGCGGAAACGTGCCGTTCTTCGAGCAGTTCTTCGCCGGTGGATCTGACTCAGTGCGCGGCTATGCCGAGGACCGATTCTGGGGTCGCCAAACCCTGCTGACGACCATCGAGTATCGCTACCCACTGCAAAAGTCTTTCAACCTGATCGGGTTCTACGACTACGGCGGAGCCTGGGGCGGATACGACACCGTCAACGACTACACCCAGTCGAACAGCATCCGGCTGCACTCCGGCTACGGATTCGGATTCAGCTTCCGAACTCCACTCGGACCGATTCGACTCGACTTCGGCTGGAGCGAAAAGGGCAAGAGCCGCACTCACTTCCAGATCGGATTCTCGTTCTAAACGAACTAAAATAAGGACCTATGCGAAACACAGACAAATTGGGATGGATTATCGCCGCGCTCATGGCCGGTTTCATGGTGGGAACGGGTTTCCAGGGCCAGGCAATCAAAGTCGGCACGGTTGACCTCGAAAAGGTCTTCAACGACAGCGAGTACGTGAAGAAGCAGAACGAGGGTCTGCGTGCGCTTGGTCAGACTCGACAGGACATTCTCGAGTTTGTTGCCGCCAACAAGACCATGAAGCCCGAGGATGCGGCCAAGTTCCGTGACCTCAGCCTCAAAACCACCCCGACCGCCGAAGACAAAGCCGCGCTCGAAAAGCTGAAGGCCGATGCCGTCGCTTCCGACCGCCGGTTCCGCGAACTCCAAACCAAGGCCAACGCCACCGACGCCGAGCAAGCCCTCCTGCGCGAATTCAACCAGCGCAACCAGGCCGCTCCGGCCATGCTCCAGCGCTGGGAGCAAGAGTTCAGCACCGAACTCCGCGACACCCAGGACAAGCTCCGCGTCGAATCGCTGAGCCGAGCCAAGGATGCCGTTCGACAGGTCGCTGCGAAAGATGGCTTCAGCGTCATCTTCGCCGAGCAGGTCGCGCCCTACTCCGCCAACGACGTCACCGATTCCTCGCTCAAGGCGATGAACACCAAAAAGTAGATTGCAATTTCGGCTTTCTAAGCTAAGCTGAAAGACGTGGTGATAGGAGAGCAATGTCGCTGACCGACCCCGAAGCCAAGGCCAGTGAGGATTCTCGCTGGCCGGGAATTCGGTTTCGTGCGTTCTTCATTGCTTTCCTTGCCACCTTCCCGGTGGTCTACGCCACCACAAATGCGGCCCAATCCGGCATCTTCTCGCTGATGGTCGCGCCCATCTCGGCGCTCCTGCTTATCATCTTGCTCAACGCACCGTTGCGCTTGTGGTTGCCCAAGGCCGCCCTCAACCAAACCGACTTGGTCACGATCTTCGCGCTCGTCGCGGTCGCGGGAGCGGTTTCGGGAGAATGGGTCGGGTTCGGCCACGGGGCCACCTACATCTACCCGTTCCTTTCCAAGACGAACCCCACCTACAAAGACCAGTTGATGGTCCACATCCCCGACTGGCTTGCGCTCAAAGACATCGCCCAGGTCCAGGATATCGAGGGTGGCGGCCGAAGCTGGCAGTACGTCATCACGCGCCTCCCGACCTATTTCCCCATATGGTGCGCCTGGGGCGGGCTGTTCTTCTCGCTTTTCCTCTCGATGCAATGCATCAACTCGCTGATGCGCGGAGCCTGGTGCGAGCGCGAGCGCCTGACGTTCCCTCTGATCCAGCTCCCGGTCGCGATGGCTGAGGGCGGCGGGGCCGGGGGCATGTGGAAAAGCCGCCACATGTGGATCGCCTTCGCCGTGATGTTCAGCATCGACATCCTGAACGGGTTCCACTACCTCTATCCCAGCGTGCCCGAGATTCCCGTGAAGACCTACTTTATGATCAATGAGGCCTTCAAGGAGCCGCCCTGGAGCAACATCGGCGACTTCCGAATCTCACTCTATCCCTTCATGGCCGCCATCGGGCTCTTCATGCCCAGCGACCTTTTGCTCAGCTTCGTGGTCTTCTTCTTGCTCCGCAAAGCAACCCACGTGGTCTTGGCCTCCAACGGCATCCCCCAGCAGACTTTCAGCGGCACCGCCATCGTCCCCGGACCACCCTATTTCGATGAGCAAACGTGGGGCGGCGTCATCGCAATGTTCCTAGGGATTCTCTGGGTCTCCAAAGACTATCTGCGCGAAGTTTGGAGCGACATCCGGACCGGAGCGCGCCAGCCCGATGGCGGCGTAACTCACCGCTGGGCCTTTATCGGCCTCATCTTTGGCTTCGTGATCATGGTCGGCTACGGCCTCACCGGCGGACTGCCCGTGGCCTATCTGATCCCGTACGTGGCCCTGTTCTTGGTGTTCTCGGTTGTCCTCACCCGCATTCGTGCCCAGTTGGGGCCGCCGACCCACGAGTTTGCCTTCTTCGGCCCGAACTCGATCATGCACCGGTTCCTGGGCAATCGCTGGCTGAACGACAAACAGGCCAACTATGTCAGCGAGGTCTATCTGGTCATGAACCGGATCTACCGCAACCACGTGATGCCCTATCAGTTGGAGGCCATGAAAATGGCCCAGATCGAGAAGGTCAACCAGAAGCGGATGTTCCAGGCCATCGCGGTTATCTCAGTTTTGGCCTTCTTCCTTGCCTATTTCTTCGTCCAGGTGCGGGTCTATCGCACTGGACAAATCGGCTGGACCGAAGCACCCGGCTACCTAAACAACATCCTGAACAATCGCAAAGGACCCGACATCACGGGCATCGTCATGACTATCTTCGGATTTGCCATGGTTTTGTTGCTCGATCTTATCCGCTTCCGTTTCCCTGGGTTCCCCCTACACCCCGCCGGCTACGTTCTTTCGATGAACTACGGCGTCGATTATTTCTGGTTCGGCCTGCTGATGGCCCTATTGATCAAAAATTTTGTGCAACGCTACTATGGCCTCCGCGGGTATGTCACTCTGAGGAGCATCGCGCTTGGCATTTTGCTGGGCGAGTACGCGGCGGAGACCATCTGGATGGCCATGGCATTGATCACCAAGCAGAGCACATACACGATTTCGTTTAACGACCGGAGCCTAGGCGTCCAGTGACCGAGTCTTCGTTCTCATTCGAATCTACAAAAGAAGAGCGAAACCCCCTCGGTTGGATTCTGCTCGCCCTCCTGTTCGCCATCTCGATCTTTGGCTCCACTAGCCAGTACCTTAGCGGCGAGAAGCCCAAGGCCGAGAAATACACCGCCGAATGGACTCAGTTTGAGCAAGTGGTCTCCACTCAGGCGATGAGCAAGTCGTTGCTCAAACTTACCTCTACCGCCGAGCCCGCCCAAAAAGGCACAACCAAGCCAAACACCGAGACAAACCTTCTGGATTCGCTCGATCCCATGATCTCGCGGATTTCCCAGGTCCGTCAAAAGGACCCCGAGGCGGCGAAACTCTTTGCTGCCATGCGAACCGAGCAAGGCAAACCGCTGATGGCCGAGGACTTGGTCCTGCTCGAGAAGGGGTCGGCGCAGGACCAAGCCTTCCGCGAGATCTACCTCGCGACGACCTTGACGCCCGAAAATGAGAAGAAACTGTCCGCCAAGATGACCGGCGACAGCTTCATGATGCGGATCGCCCGCGTCCATGCCGCCGAGAAGGCGGGCGACAAAACCGTCCGGGCCAAAGAGATCAAAGCAAGCAAGGCACTCGTGATGGGGGCCATCACAGTGGCCGCCTGTGCGCTCTTGGTTGCCAGTCTGGCCGTCTGGTTTTTCTACTTCCAGGCACGCGCAAGCGGAAAGATTGTCTTGCAGGGCCTGCCCTTGGGCGAAATCACCCCCGGCATGGCCGACCAACTTGCCCTCCGGGCGGGGCTGCTCTTCGCCTTCTTCGCCATCGGTGGCATGGCAGTTTCGACCGTCGCCAGCCGTCTGAGCGCACCCGAGCGCGTCTCGACCCTCGTCCTCGGCGCGCTCATGATCATCGCCTCGCTCACGCTGGCAACCATCCCGATCGCGGGCCGCCGGATTCCGTGGAAGCTTTTCGGCCTCAGCACCGAGAACCTCGGACGCCACATCTTGTGGGGCGTGTGCGCGTGGGTGGCCAATATCCCGCTCGTCGCCGCGGCCGCCGTCCTCGGCATGACCCTCGCGAACGGCTTGCCCACCCCAACCCACCCCGTCAGCGAGCAGCTGATGAAGCACCAGGACCCCAAGACCGTCCTAGTGCTCCTCTTCTTCGGTGCCGTCGCCGCCCCGATCTGGGAAGAGATCATGTTCCGCGGAATGCTTTTCCCTGCGCTTTCTCAGCGCCTAAAGAGCCTGCCCAATGCCGCGATTATGTCCAGCTTCCTCTTCGCGATGATCCATCCCCAGGGGCTCCCGCTCTGGTTCGCCCTGGCCACCATCGCGGGCATGAACTGCGCCCTGATGAACCACACGCGCTCGCTCGTGCCCTCAATCGTGCTGCACTCACTGCACAACTTTGTCCTCCTAATCCTGACCGTGGTCTTAGGCTTAGCGGGCTAGGAAGCCAAAATAGCCTGTCGCAACTGGTAGGCCGCCTGAACGTTCGTGCGGTGGCCCGACCTTTGCGCCACGACGCTTAGTGCCCGGAGCGGAACCCCCGAGAGGTACAGGTCACCGATCAGATCCAGCAGCTTGTGGCGAGCAGGCTCGTCAGCAAACCTCGCGTCATTCTTGTAGCCATCGATCCCCAGGATCAGGCACGAAGACTCATCCAAGCCCCGCCCGAGGCCCATCTCAATTATCTTCGGAAGCTCTTCCGCCGTCGCAAATGTCCGCGCCGGGGCGACCTCGGTGGCATAGTCCGCGATCACGTTGTGCAGCTCAAAGCTCTGCTCACCCGGCCAGCGACCCTCGATGTTGAAGTCATACCGCCAGTGACCCTGCCCCCGCGCAATCGCGATCTTGAGCGCATCCTCCTGCAAGAAAACCCGCGTAAACAAGGCCGCAAGCTCAAACTCCCCGACCGAAACCAAACCCGCATCCAACAGCAACCCAAGGAGCGGCGCCGAACTGCCATCCAGACCCGGCAACTCCGCATTGCTGAGTTCGACCTCCAAGTCCGTGATTTCCAGGGCGGCAAAGGCGCTCATGAAGTGCTCAATCGTCGAAATCTCACCCAGGCGCGTGCAGCGCGAAGTGTCCGTCACATTCTCCGGCCGCGCCTCCACCCGATGGGCATCGCGACGAAACCAAATCCCCCCATCGGATGGATGCAGCGTCACCGTCACCGGCTCACCCGAATGAAGCCCGAGGCCCTCTAAGACGACTGGCCGGGCCAAAGTTTTGCGCGAATAAGTCATGGGTTTCCTTCCAGCCGGGCGATCTTCTTTTCAAGCTCTTTGATGCGCTTCAGGAGGTCCGGCAACTTGCCGACCAGAAGCGCCGCGCGTTGGGCATCGCGAAGGGGGATCGCCGGGGTGCCCCAATACGCCCCCGGGTCGGCCAGGTCGCTCGTAACGCCCGTGCGTCCGCCAAGGATGATGTCGTCGCCAACTTCCGTATCGTGGTTGACCCCGGTTTGGCCCGCAATCGTCACCCGATTGCCGACCCGGGCACTGCCACTCAGACCCGCCTGACTCGCAATCACCGTGTGGGTCCCAACCCGAGCATTGTGCGCGATTTGGACAAAGTTGTCGAGCTTAGACCCTTCACCAATCTCCGTAACCCCGGCCATGGCCCGGTCCACCGCCGAAAGCGCCCCAATCTCGACATGGTCGGCAATCCGAACGCCACCAACCTGGGGAATCTTGACGTGGCGCTTGCCATCCCAAACAAACCCAAACCCATCCGCGCCCAGAACCGAGCCGGGCTGAACCAACACATTGGCCGCCAGGCGCACATCCTGAACCAGCGTCACATGGGGCATAAGAACCGTTCCTTCCCCGACCTCACACTGCGCGCCAACATAGCAAAACGGATGGATCCGCGCGCCCGCACCAACCACCGCGTCTCGCTCGATCACCACATACGCCCCGATATTGGCACTCGAATCAACCGTCGCCGTCGGATGCACAATCGCGGTCGGATGCACCCCCGCATCAAGCGGAAGCGCCTCGTGGGCAATCTGCAACAGTGAGAAAAACGCCAGTCGGGGTTTGGCCACCATGATTGAGGGCTTGGTCGTCTCCATCCCTTCCAGCACCAGAATCGCCCCGATCTCGCTCGCCTCAGCGAGCTTCAAGAACCGGTCGTTCTCGGCAAAAGTCAGGGCCTCAGGGTCGTTCGTGTGGGCAAGGCCGAGGCGTCGGATCGGCAAATCCGCCGGGCCATTGAGGGTGCCGCCTAGCCTTTCGGCGATGCCGGAGAGGGTCCATCCTGGAAAGTCTTTCGCCATGCAAGGAATTCCTTTGTTGCGTTTCGGACCCCTTTGGGGGTCTTGGCAAGCTCGACCCCGGCGATTCCCGCCCAGATCCGCAGGTCCTGGGCGTAGTCATCCGCCGAGCGGTCTAGATGCCGGTTTGAAGATACCTTCGGATCGAAGGCCTGAGGTGCAACGGCAGGCAACCGCACCGATTTGGCCGGAATCGCTTCCCCGATCAGGTCCGTGCGGGCCGCCAGTTGGAGGTCCAGAAGGCGTGGCTCGACACGCACTTGCTCGGTTGCCTCGCGGTCGGCTTGCTGGTCCATCCGACTCCGAAACTCTTCGATCTCAACCGCCAGCGCCGCCCGGTTGGTCGCAAGCTGGTCGTCCACACTTTCCAAAAGGCCCTGGACACCAATCCCAAACTCCCGGTCAAGCTCGCCCAGCGAAGCCACCAATGCCTTCGACGCCTCAACCCGCTTCGCCTTCAGATTCACGTCCAAGCCACCCCCACGCTGATTCAAATCAGGAGAAGGAAACCCCGCGTAGAGAGCGAGTTTGATCGCCAGCGGGCTCCGCCGAGCCGAGTGCTTCTCGAAGAGCGTCCGCAGGTCCGCAAGAAAAGCCCGGTAAGAAGCCGATTCCTTCAGTCCGTATTCATCCTCCTTTTCTCGGGCAAATCGAAGGGTCTCGGTCTCGTAGTAGCGCCGCAAGCGAGTCACCAACACCCGGAACGCACGCTCTTGGCTGAACCGAACGCCCTGGTCGGGTGTGATATTGTCGTTCTCCGCCGGATCAGGCACAGCCCGAGTCGGCAAGGCCTCAAGCTTCAGGGATACGGCCGGAGTGCTGGTCAAACCCATCGCGCGCACACTTGGCTCGGCGGGCGTCGCAAAGGCAGGCACATCCACCCACACGGTTTCGGGCTTTGGGCTCCCGCAGCCGATGAACGCCGGAGCAAGAAGCAACCAAGCCCAGCGCCGCATTACTTCTGCTCGTTCATCGCCTTCAGCGCGTCGTCCGAGAGGTCATTGGCTCCGTAGGGAGCAACGCCAACCTCGAATACGAGGGTGTAGCCGCCAGCTTTCGCCACGTCCTGGATCGCCTTGCGGGCCTTGGTGACGCTCTGGACCTTCTGCGAGTCGGCCCAAGTCTGCATCTCGTTCGTAAACTCCCGGAGCCAGCGCTGGGTGACTTCGGTCATTGTCTGGCTGCGTCGGGCATACTCTTCCATCAGAGTCCGCTCTTCGGCGGTCAGGTTTGGCTTCGTGCTCAGCTCGGTCGATTTCTTGCTGCTCGCGATCACGTCGGCCTTCAATCGCTCCAGCTCGGCCTTTTCTTCCGCCGTCGGGTTTGTTTTCAGCGAAAGATCTCGAATGCGCTGGGCCTGCTCCGCCGTGAGAATGCGGTAGGTATCGAGGAACTCCAGCACTTCCTCGCGCGATTTCTTCATCTGGGCAAAGACCACCTGGTTTTGCTTCCCAAATTCAGAATTCTCAACAATCTTGGCGATATCCACCACGCCCGACTTCTGCGCGGGCTCCTGAAAGCCACCGCCAATCATGACGGCAAGGAGCGCCGCGAACATGACCCACCCGAATTGGAGAAACCTGACTTGATTCATGGTATTTGCTTGGATGCTACCTTTGGACGTCCCAGCCGGGCTTTTGTTTTGACGTCACCGCCCTTTGGCGTTCAGGCCCAGATATCCAGCAGGGCACGCAACTCGGTGATCTCGTGGTCTGGCGCAGGCTCGTCTGCTCCCCGTTCCTCCGGTTTGCTCGATCCATCCACACTCGGCGGAACATCACTCGGGCGACGAATCCAAACCGTCTGCCAACCCGCGCCAACAGCCCCAAGAATGTCGTGGTGATAGCTATTGCCCACCATCGCCATCGATTCCGGCCCCACCCCAAACCGCCGCTCAACCTCGCGGAAAACACTCAAATTCGGCTTGCCTTCGCCCAGTTCGCCCTCGATCATGAGGTGCTCGAAGTAGTGGCCGATTCCCGTCGTGGCAATCTCCTGCCGCTGAATATCGGCCGGCCCATTGGTCAAGAGACCAAGGCGAAACCGCGGGTGCAACGCATCCAGGACCTCAATGGCATCCCCAAACAGCGTCAGCGCCGCATCGCGCTCGCGGCCATACGCATCCCCCAGGCTTCGGGCCAGCGCCGCGTCCTCGATCCCAGCCTCGACCAGCGTCAAGCGCATCTGCTCCGTGCGGGTGGGCTCGCCTCGCTCCAGGTAAATCGGATACCAGTCAGTCTTTTTCAACGTCGGCGCAAACGCGCGGAACGCCTTGGCCCAATGACGCGACATCGCCTCGGGGTCCAATTCATGCAGTTCAAATGCCCGGCGCAACCCTGCCTTCGAAGCATCCCAATAGCCACAGAGCGTGTCGTCGAGATCGAAGACGATGACCTTCGGCAGAGAACTCATGAGCGGTTCAGGACCTGCTCGGCGATCTGCACGGCGTTGAGGGCGGCCCCCTTCAGGAGCTGGTCGCCGCTCAAGAAGTACGAAATCGCATTGGGATTCGAAGGATCGGGCCGTAATCGCCCAACAAGCACATCATCTTGGCCACTCGCTTCCAATGGCATGGGGAAGTGGTTCTTGGCTGGATCATTCACGATCCGAACTCCAGGCATCGCCTCCCAAGCCGCCAGGACCGCATCCAGCGAGGGCGGGGGCCCAGCGAATTCGACCGTGACCGTCTCCGAGTGAGCCCGCAGAACTGGAACCCGCACGCACGTGACGTTCACCCGAAGGTCGGGCAGGCCCAGAATCTTACGACTCTCGGCGATAACTTTCGACTCCTCTTCATTCAAGCCATCCGGACCCACCGGCGTGTTGTGGCTAAACAGGTTGAAAGCATAAGGATGAGGCAGCACGTTCGGAACCGCAGGCCGACCGGCAAGGACATCTGCCGTCTGGTCTTCAAGCTCGCGCATCACCGATGCCCCGCCGCCGCTCGCACTCTGGTAAGTCGAAACGATCAGCCGCTCAATCTGCCCCAGGGCACGCAACGGATGAACGGTCATAAGGAGCAGAATCGCCGTGCAGTTGGGGACCGCGATGAGCCGTGAATCTGGCCCCACATGATCCGGGTTGATCTCCGGTACCACCAAGGGGACGTTGGGATCCATGCGGAACGCGCTGGAGTTATCGATAACCCAGGCGCCTGCTTCAAGAGCCGCCGGGGCCAACAAACGAGACCGCGAAGCCCCTGCGCTGAAAAAGGCGACATCGGTATCGCGCAGAGACTCCGGCGTTGCTTCCTGAACCGTCAACGTCTCGCCGCGAAACGAGACCTGCTTGCCTACCGATCGCTCGCTAGCCAGCAGCGTCAGGCTCGAAATGGGAAATTCTCTCTCGTCAAAAAGCCGGAGAAACTCGGCCCCAACTGCGCCCGTCGCCCCCACAATGGCGACCCGATACCCTCGATCCGTCTTCCAGACTGCTTCCATTCGCCTCTGGTGTACCCCACGTGGTGACGAATCACACGCATCCAACGGGAGCAAGGGCCTTGCGCATCCGAGTTCGCCTAGCTATACTCACGTAGTTGGGGGACAAAAACGTTGTGGCTGGGGAAGAGACACCGCATGGGATAGATTTCAGATTCGACTGTTCTGCCAGTGCGACCGGTCTTTCCCGCCACCAGCTCTTCCATAGCACCTGCATTCTCATGGAGCAGGTAAGCGGCTCTTCCGCCAAAGCTGTTGGGTTACTGAACGTCCCGAGCGCCCACGCCCTCGTCGTGGTTAGCCACGAAGGCAGCCTCTTGGTTCGCGACACGCGCGCGAGCAAGCCCGTATCTGTGATTCCACCCCAAAGCGTGTCCGTCATCCCCGAGGGTCGCTACCAAGTCACTGCCGGTCGCGGCTCGCACCAACTGACGGGCTTTCAGCTCGACCTGAACCTCAACCAGAGCATCGGCAGTTGGCTGAACAGCTTGCCCAGCCGGGTCTTCGAACGGTCAGCCGCCTGTCGATCGCTCATCGGCCCCGCCTTGCACACCGTTCAGCGGCTCGGCGTGATGGAAGCCATGGGGGCGTCCATTGCCCTTCCCAACTTGCTGTCGGTGGTCTACGAGTTCTTGGCCTATGTCGCCGAGTCGCCCAACGAAATCGTCCTTGGCACCCTGCCCAATGACTTGCCCGAATCCATCGTCGAGCTCACAAACCGCGTGGCCGAAAATCCCGCCGACTCGTGGCCGCTGAAGCAAGCCGCCGAGCAAGCAAGCTACTCGCCGTTCCACTTCTCGCGAGTCTTCAAACAGGTCGTTGGCTATGGCTTCCATGAGTATGTGGATCGCCGCCGGGTTGAGATGGCCGTCCGCAAGTTGCTGGGGTCGGATGATAGCAGTGAAGTGATCGCGAAGGAATGCGGCTATGGAACCGTCCAAGCTTTCCGCGAATCGATCAAGGAGTACCTCGGCTTGCTCCCCACCGAAATTCGGCCCGGTTCTTCAGGTTCAGGCCCTCGCGAGCCGTAAACTGTTTGTCAATGACGAACATTGCCATTTTGGGCTCGACCGGCAGCATTGGCACCCAGACCCTCGACCTTGTCCGCCAGTTCCCCGATGAGATCCGCGTCGTCGGCTTGGCCGCAGGCCAAGATGGCGCCAAGCTGCGAGCCCAGGGCGAAGAGTTCGGCGTCACCAATCTTGCCTTGATGCACGACCCTCAGGGCACCGGCATCGCCACCGGCATCGAGGCCATCACCGACATCGCAACCCTCCCCGAGGCCGACTGTGTCGTCGTCGCCGTCGCGGGCGTGATCGGCCTGCTCCCGACCACCGCCGCGATCCGGGCGCGCAAGCGCATCGCCCTTGCCAGCAAAGAGGTCCTCGTAGCTGCGGGTGAGGTCGTGATGCCCCTAGTCCGTGAGTTCGGCGTCGAGATGGTACCGGTCGATAGCGAACACAGCGCGATCTTCCAATGCCTCCAGGGCTACCAAAGCCATCAAGTCGAAGAGCTCATCCTCACCGCCAGCGGCGGACCCTTTCGCGGCTGGACCCGAGATCAGCTCGAGAACGTCACCCGCGAACAGACGCTGAACCACCCCACCTGGCGAATGGGAGGCAAGATCACGGTGGACTCCGCGACCATGATGAACAAGGGCCTAGAGATCATCGAAGCGCGCTGGCTCTTCGACGTCCCCACCGACCAGGTGAAGGTCGTCGTCCACCCCCAGAGCGTCGTCCACTCAATGGTGAAGTTCCGCGATGGGTCGGTCCTCGGCCAGCTCGGCTGGCCCGATATGCGCCTACCCATCGCCTACGCCCTTCGATTCCCGGCTCGAGTCCCCAACCACCTCCGACCCTGGAACCCAGTCGATACGCCAACCCTGACCTTTGAAAACGTGGACGAGAACGTCTTCGAGTGCCTCAGCTTGGCCCGTGAGTCCGATCGCATCGGCGGCACCATGCCCTGCGTGATGAATGCCGCCAACGAAGAAGCCGCCAATGCCCTGCTTCGCGGCGAAATTCGCTACCTCGACATCGCACGTGTGGTTTCAACGACGATGGCCGCAATCCCCCGTGCCGAGGCGACTCTCGAAAGTCTTTTGGCCCTAGATGCCCGCGCTCGCGAGGTTTCGAGGCAAACTATAGAGAGCCTCCGGCTCCTTTGATGACCTATGCCCTCTTTGCTTGCTCTGACCGCCGTTGATATCGCAAATGGAATCTGGTACGGACTGGTGTTCGTGCTCATGATTTCGCTTCTGGTCGCGGCGCACGAATACGGCCACTACCTCTTCGCCCGCGTTTTCAAGATGGGCGTCGAGGAGTTCGCGATCGGCTTCGGCCGGCCCAAGATCAAGACTTGGCTCCGCAAGACGTATTCAACCCCCGAGGGCGAGGAAACCACCGACTTCACCCTGCGCGCTTGGCCCATCGGCGGCTTCGTCCGCATCAAGGGCATGATGCCCGAAGAGGACGGCTCCGAGGTCAACGTCCCCGGCGGCTTCTACCACCGCGCGCCCTGGCAGCGGTTCATCGTCCTCGCCGCCGGACCCGTGTTCAGCATCATTTTTGGCGTTTTGCTCCTAGCCGGAGTCTATTCGATCTACGGCGTCCGCCAAGCCAACCCCGCCCCGATCATCGGCCAGATGGATCCCAAGGGCCCCGCCTACCTAGCCGGTCTGAGGCTAGGCGACAAGATCGTGTCCGTCGACGGCAAGCCAACATCGACGTTCTATGAAGTCATCGTTGGCATCCGCACCAACGGTGGCGTCCCCATTCCCGTCGAATACGAGCGAGACGGCAAGCGGGCCGTGGCAACCGTCACACCCATCCTTTCCGACCAAGCCACCCCGGTCATCGGGCCCGACCTCCAGATCACCAACGAATTGAAAAAGCAGGGCCGCTGGTTCGCCCAGTGGAGCGATCAAAAGGTCCGTCTCGGATTCGGCGCGGCGGTGGTGGAGGCGGCCAAGGAACCCGTGCGCGCCGTGACCGGCCTGACCAACATCGTCAAGAAGCCCCAATCGATCTCCGATAACCTCAGCGGGCCCGGAACCATGGTACTCATCACCAGCGCAATGGTCCAACAAGGTTTCGAGCAAGTGGTCTGGCTCGCCGGAATGCTGAGTATCTCCGTAGGCATTCTGAACTTGCTCCCGGTCCATCCGCTCGACGGCGGCCAAATGCTGGTCGCCTTCACCGAAATGCTACGCGGCGGTCGCCGATTGAGCTTCAAGGTCCAAAACATCGTCTCCGCCGTCGGACTAGTCTTCGTAATGCTTCTCTTCGCCGGTGCGCTGATGGGCGACGTAAAGAACATCCAACGCGTGCAGCAGATGAACAACGAAAAGCCTGCCCCGAAGTAGCGAATTGAATTAGTAACGAGACAATCTGCACGAACCATGCCCTGAAAGGACGACCCCAACCCGTCAATAGTTACAGCGAAGAATCGCCCTCGAAGGCCTCTTGATAGCTCGGGTCGTGCACCATCCCATTCCGCTCGACCTCCTCGATAAACACCCGATATGGCGCTGCCGCCAAAATCAAAATCAGCAACGCATTCAAATCAGGCAAAGTCTGCCCGACCTGAAAGAAGATCGACTCCCCCGGAGCGCACTCAAAGGCCAACTTCCGCGTGTTCAGCCGGTTCGTCACTCGAAGCACATGTCGCCCCGCCGGCACCTCTATCTGCTTCGTCTTGCTGTACTTCAGGTTCGACCACAAAATGTCGTCCAGATACACCTCCACCTCGCGCATCTTGATGTCGCGCTCACTCGTGCGCGAGACATAGATTCGGGCGGGATAGGTGGGGCGGGCGAGGGTGGCAGGCATCGCAACTCGAAGGCAACTTCTTGATCCTACGCGAAGAAGCCCCAAAAGTCATTGGTTTCGTTGACGATGTTAGGGCGTCACCTCGGTGGTCAAGTGCGGGAGCTGGCCAAACAGGTTCGACTTCAGCCCCTTCACGCGCGGACTCACAAGCACCGCATCGTTCACAAAGAAGATCGGAATGCGCCCCGCTTCCTCCACCACAGTGTCCTCTGCCTGCTGATAAAGCTTGATCCTCCGCTTGGCATCCTGCTCAACATCGGCCAGCCCACACAGGCGATCAAACTCCTCACTGCGATACCCATCGCGGTTCTGATCGCTCTTCGAGCTCAGCAGCAAACTCAAAAAGTTCTCCGGGTCCAGATAATCCGCATACCAAGAGAGCACGTAAAAGGCCACCTTGCCCGCGTTGCGCGCCTCCAAGAACGACCGCCACTCCATCGTCTGCAGCTTCACCTCGACGCCCAAATTCTTCTTGACGTCGATAGCGAACGCCTCCGCGAGCAAGCGCGCATCCGGGCTCTGGTCGCGGTGAGTCAGCTGCAAAGGCGGCAGACCCTTGCCCCCCGGGAATCCCGCTTCCGCCAGTAGCAGCTTGGCCTCGGCGGGGTTATACGGCAATCCCGCATAGTCCGGTCGATAGCCCACGATCCCAGGAGGAACAAGACCCTTAGCCTCCGGCGTCCCCTGCAAAACCTCGCTGCAGATGCGGGCCCGGTCAAAAGCCATCGCGAAAGCCCGCCGCACGCGCATATCCCGAAACGGCTTGTAGACATCCTGATTCAGGCCCAGGTACCAAACGGCGGGCCGAGGCAGGTCCACCAACAGGGCCTTGAGCGCCGGGTCAGCCGAGGCCTCTTTGATATCCGACCGCTGAATTCCAAGGTAGCTCAGGTCACCCGATTTCATCAGGTTCAATCGGGTCGTCGCATCCTTCACAATCGGGCGCACGATCCGGTCGACCTTGGCCCGCCCGCCGTAATAGTCGGCGAACGGCTCCAGAATCACTTCCTGCTCGGGCGCAAACGACTTCAGCACGAAAGGTCCCGTCCCAATCGCATCCGCCGGACTCGAAATCTCCTTGTTCGCCGCCGATTTCGGCAAGATATAGGCGCACCCATAAGTAAGCTTGCCCAAGAAGTATGGCCGCGGCTTGTCCAGCGTGATGGCCACGATGTTCGGGGCGCGGACCTCGACTCCGCTGACGCTCTCGGCCTTGCCCGCAAGCCGCTCGTTCGCCCCCACAATATCGGTCAGATAAGCCTTGGCCGTCGTCGAGACCGACTTCGGTCCGAGGTTCCGCTCGAAGGTCGCCTTCACGTCTTCCGCTGTCACCGCCTGGCCATTGTGAAACTTCGCAGCCCGCAGGGTGAAGACGAACGTCTTGCCCTCATTCTCGACCGTCCACGTCTCCGCGAGCTGCCCCACGATTTCGTTCTTCTCGTTGTAAGAAACCAGCGGCTCGTAGATGTTGATCAGCAGGTCGGCGGTGTCCACGTCCTGCGCGACCGCCGGGTCCAGCGACGTCGGGTTCACGTTCAAAACGATCTTCAACTCGTTGCCCTTCGCCCCTCCCGTTTTGGAAAAACCGCCCCTTCCACAGCCACCAATGGCGAGGGCAAGACCTAGACCAAACGACAACAGCCAACCACGAGAGATCACGCCGAAGATGTTACTGGCTTTTCGGATCAAGTCGCGACCGCAGGCCATCGCCAACGAAATTCAGCGCGAAGATGGTGAGGCTGAGCAGCAAGCAGGGCCAAACCATGGTCAGCGGATGCGAGTTCAGGTTCGCCCGGGCTCCATTGATCATCGAACCCCAGCTGGGCTGGGGCGCCTGAATGCCGATGCCGAGGAAGCTTAGCGTGGACTCGGCCAAGATTGTGCCCGCCAGGTCCACCATGCTCACGGCGAGCAGGATCCCCCAAAGCTGAGGCAGGATGTGCCGGGTCACAAGGTAAAAGGTGCCCGCACCATTCGCCTTCGCCGCGACCACGAACTCGCGATCCTTCAGCGTCGCCATCTGGGCCTGCACCAGTCGGGCAATGCTGGGCCAACTCGTGATCGAAAGGGCGACGATGACCGCCGTGAAGCCCGCCCCCGGGAAGACGCCGATAATCAAGATCGCGAGCAGGATGTCGGGGAAGGCGAACATTCCATCGGTGAACCGCATCAGCGGCGTCGAGACCCATTTGGGACTGAACGTCCCCAGCGAGCCGACCACGATACCCACGACCAGGCTGATGATCTGGACAAGAAAACCGACCGAGAGCGATACCTTTGCGCCCTCAGCGATCCGGGCAAAGATATCTCGCCCCTGTTCGTCGGTCCCGAGCCAGAACTGCATGCTCGGCGGCTGGAACGGCAAGCCTTCCTTCACGAAAGGCGAATAGCGCAGCGAAGGGCCCACCACGGCGGTCAGGAACACGAGGCCAAGGACGACCAGGCCGAAGACAAACAGCGGATCGCGACGTTTCATACTTGCGACTCCCGGATGCGAGGATCAAGGATCGGCAGGATCATGTCCACGATCAAGTTCAGCAGAATAAACATCGCGCCCGTGATGAGGACGCAAGCCTGGACCACCGGCATATTGCCCTGGGTGATCGCCTCAATCGTCGCGCTCCCCAGCCCCGGGATCACGAAGAACCGCTCGATGACGAACGAACCCGTAAGCAGGAACCCAAAGCTGGTGCCAATGGCAGTGACCACGGGCAAGATCGCGTTGCGCAAAGCATGCCGCACCATCAACCGCCCTTTCGGCACGCCCTTGGCCGTGGCGGTCCGGATGAACTCCTGCTTCAGGGTCTCCACCATGCTCGCCCGGGTCAAGCGCGTCAGCAAGGCCGTCGGCCTGGCCGAGAGAAGCAACACGGGCAGGATGTAGTAGAGCACGTCGCTCCCCCGCCGGTTGACTTCCCAAGTCAGGGGTAAATAGTCAAGTTGCAAGACGAAAACATAAACCAATAGCGGCGCAAGCACAAAGTTCGGCAGCGTCACGCCAAGGGTGCTAAAGGTCAAAATCGCCCGGTCCGGGGCGCGGTTCTCCCAAATCGCCGCCAGGGTCCCGAAGAGGATGCCGATGACGGACGCAATGGTGATGGCCAGGGTCGCATTGATCGCAGTGTAAGGGAGCGACCGCTTGATGACCTCACTCACCGGCTCCTTGGTGCCATACGAGCTACGCCCGAAGTCCCCCGTCGCCGCCTTGCCCACATACTCCACGTACCGAATCGGCCAAGGCCGGTTGAGCCCCATATTCTCGCGCAACCGCTCCACCTCCTTGATCGAGGCCTTCTCCCCCGCCACCACGGTGGCCGCATCCCCCGGAGCGATCTCGTCGGCGACGAAGGTGACAAACGAGATGAAAAGCAGGCTCAAGACCCCGAAGAGCAATCGGAGCGAAAGAGCCTTGAGCAAGCGCATGGAAACGATAGTTTGACAGATGTTGGCGTTTTCGGGAAGTCGGCCGTCAATCGTAACCGCGGGATGGTCCGGTTCCCTTCCACTTGCGCTCCGGCGCAGGGGGAAGGGTTAGGGATGGGGGTTCCGGAACCCACGAAGTTCTCCTCGCGCTCTCGCGCAGGGGGCAAGGGCCACGGATCGGGTTCCGGGCTTAACGCAATGTTCAGGCCCTTGGCCAAGGACACGAGGATTGGGGGCCAATCTCCGGTTCCCTTCTCCTTGCGCTCCGGCGCAGGGGGCAAGGGTTAGGGATGGGGGTTCCGGAACTCAAAAAGTTCTCCTCGCGCACTAGGTAAGGGCCGGGGCTGGGGGTTCCGGTCTTTCCTAAAACTTTTCCTAAAAAATCGTGCGCGCTAAGCAAACCGAATTATTTAAGTATGAATCGCCACGGTCGCAATCACCAGGCACCCTCTTCGAACCCGTTATCCCGATATGTCAACCGCCTTAACACCAGCCCACTGCCCATCAGTCAGGCTTCTCCTTGCTTCCTTCTCGGCCCTGAGCTTCTCAATAGCGGCGCGGACTTCGGCCTCCCAGGGGAACGGCTCGTCCTTGGCCGGGTCGTAGGGCGGAAGATCCGGAATCGGGACGTCCATCCGGCTCAGAAGCTCAGTCGCCTTGGTGAGCTCATAGCGGTTCACGTAGGGCTCCCCATCGGCCCAGGCCCACTTGTAGGCGGCGAGAGCGTGCTCCTTCGCCCGGTCAGCATGGCCGAGGGCGAGCCAAAGCTCGGCAACAAATCGTTCCTCCGGCTCCGGGCGCGAAAGGCGTTCAGCTTCTGCAATGGCATCGTCGCCCTTCAGCTCGCGCAGACGGTGTTTGGCAATGGCGAGTCCCGCCTCGGACGTTGAATCGGTGAGACGAGCCTCGCGCGCCATAGTGACGGCCCGGTCGAAGGCATTGGCGGCGAGGTCCCATTCGCCCCGCTCCAGCCGCCAAGACCCAGTGAGCCGGTGGAGCGCGCGTAAGTAGAAGCGGCTTTGGCCACCCTCAGCGAGGTCGATGGCGCGGGTCAGGTGCTCCTCTCGTAAAGTGCCCTGATAGAACTGGAATTGGGCGAAATGCCATTCAGCTTCGCCTTGCTGATAGATCCACCGATCCCAGTTTCGCCCCATTGGGTCGAGCAGGTTCCAATTTGCTTCGCCTTCATGCGTCTGTCCGAGTTTCGTTTGGCTGGAAAACAGGCGAAGAAGGCATTTGAAGATATCTTGCTGGTTACCCGTGGCGTTGGCCAAATCGAGGGCGAGGGCGCGAAGAGAATAAGGTCGGGCAAGGCGACCTTGCTCCTCGACGTGACTAGAGAGATTGGTGATGTCCACGGCGGTGCCGGTCCAGTCTTTGGCGGCAAGAGACGCACGAAGGGCTACGCCATACGCCTCGAGGGCACTTGCCGTTTGGCCCGCCTTATGCAGAGCACTCCCTGCGATGGTAGCGAGGGAACTGGCAGCCTCAGAAGCCACGTTCTCGGGCAGAACCCCCCAGCCGTGGGGAAAGAAGGGACGGACGAGGGAGAGCATCTCGGCATGGGCTTCTAAGTTGTAGAAGAGCGCGCTTGCCACATCACCTAACAAGGCATCAGCAGCCTGCTGGTGGTGCCCGAGCTTGAGGAGCGTGCGTACCACGTGGAGCCCACTTTCGACTTCCGCCATGGCCTTGGCTTCCTCAAATGGCGGGTGGGGTTTAGCGTTGAAATGGTCGACCACGGCCATGCCGAAGCGCTCCTTGTCCTCCGATTGCAACGCGCCCGAGGCGACGCCACGGATGACGGGATGGAGGTCATAGCGCCGGGTGCGGCCATCGTATTGCAGGAATCCACGACCTTCGAGATCTTGAATCGTGGCTAAGAGCTTCTTTGGTGCCTCGCGCAGTTCGGGCAAGTTTCGCCAGATTTCCAAGGCCCGCTCGTACTCTTTGCGCCGAGTTAGGGCTTCTTCGTATTGCTTCCGAAGCTTGGCCTCTTCCTCCTCGTCTTCAGCCATTAGCCAGTCAAACGATTCCTCCAAGGGTTCCGGTTCTTTCACCTCTGGCGGCTCGGGGGGCAAGTGAGGATTGAAGGCGGAGACCGTCTCGTAGTCAACCGAGTCACTGAGGAGGGCGAGAGTGGAGAGCAGTTGGCGGCTGGGGCCTTCGAGGGCGTCGAGGGCGGCGCGAAGAATGTGGTTGCGGCGCTGGGTGAGGTCGAGGCGGGCGAGATCGAGCTTGGCCCCGTACTCGGGGTCAGCGGCCCAGGCGTCAAAATTGCCCCGGTGGGGGCCGGGCGAGTTGATGAGCCCAGCGAGGACGCCGATGACGAGGGGGTGGTTGGCGCAGTAGTTGGAGAGGTAGTAGCGGATATCTGTCGAGGTGCCGCTAACATGGCAACTGCGGAGCATGGCTTCGGCGTCCTCATCGTCGAGCCCGGGCAGGACCAACCGTTGCACCCCCGGTAAGGGAAGGCCAGATGGATTGAGGAGCACGCGAGGGGTGAGGCGAGAGCTGATCAGGACCTTGGAGGGGGCCGCACTGGCGAGGGCACGGAGGAGCTCATTGTCATCGGGACGAATGGCCTCGCACGGGTCCCGGTCGAGGATTTTGTCGGTGGGGCGGTTCACTTCTT
>JBMOJD010000046.1:0-25884 GCA_049317025.1 Fimbriimonas sp.
TGCCGGTAGCCATCGGGAAAGCCCGCGAAGTTGTCGGCGCGGTCGGGCGTGACCGCCAGGGTCGGGGTCTGCCAGCCCGCACGGGCTCGCCAAAGGTTGGCGTCCTCCTCGTAAAGACTCTCCGATTCCCCATGAATAGGGCAAAATCGCCGCATCCAGATCGCGTCGTCATGGGCAACGAGCATGCCATCAACAAACGTGCCCGCCCCATCGGCCCGGAGGCCAGCCTTGGCGCACTCTGGGCAAACGGTGCGGGTGTATTCCTCGATGGTGTAGGGCCGGGGGTGGAGGGTTGCCATAAAATTGCCCTTGAGGACCGTTGGAGAGCTGTCGTTTCATTATATGGCAGGGCGGCGGGCCATTCGCAGTTCAGCTTGCGGGAGACTGAACGAACTTCGTCGGCCTCAGAAATTCGCACCTGAAGCAGTAAGGACAATTTTTTGCAGAACTGAAGACCCTGAGCCGGAACGCAAAGAATTTGATGAAATATTTATCAAAGCCCTTGCGCTTTCGAAGGATTTAACATAGAATGCGTCATTCGCAGGGTAGCGAACGATCCTCCGCGCTGTGGCGGTGCAAATCAGATTTTCGGAGGGTTCTTTGTCACGGTACTATTCTGTGCGTCTGTTTACGAGCTCGGCGCTTGCCGAGCGTCTTTCTTTCTTGGCCCAGGGGCCGCTTGGTGAGGCTCAAGAATGTTGAGTTTCTTCCAGCGGAATTTCCGGCGCATGTCGCGAGTTGTGCTCGTCGCCTACGCCCTGTTCACCTTCTTTGTCATCCTCACAAACGTCCAGGCCCACGCCCAGGATTCCTCGGGTGGAGCCACTGGCAACGCGGCGAACGCCCTGAACTCGGGCGGCGCGGCATTCACCGCGGATGACATCAAGGCCCTGACGACCGATGCGGAAAAGCCGGCCACCAAGGGCGAGTTGCTCAAGGTCGCCGATGTGGCGGGGCAATCGACCATCGCGATCAACTTGGTTTGGATGATGGTCTCCGGGTTCATGGTCATGTTTATGCAGGCGGGATTCGCCATGGTTGAAGCGGGATTCTGCCGTGCCAAGCATGCGGCCCACGTCTTCATGACGAACTTCGCGATCTATCCCATCGGCATGCTCGGCTTTTGGATCGCGGGCTTTGCCATCATGTTTGGCAGTCTAAACGGTCCGGATCGGATCGGTGGACCTTTGGCCCTTGGCGGGCTCGGAAGCCTTGCCGGTGCCCCGGTCTACCTGTTCCCTGGGTTCAGCATTGCCGGCACGAGCGGATTCTTCCTAACTGGCCAATACGACATCATCGTTTACGCCTTCTTCCTCTTCCAGATGGTGTTCATGGACACCACCGCAACGATTCCGACCGGCGCGATGGCCGAGCGATGGCGATTCACGGCGTTCATCGTCTATGGCTTCTTCATCTCCATGGTCATCTATCCGGTTTACGGACATTTGGTCTGGGGCGCGGGCGGTTTGGCCAGTCTGGGCAAGCTCTACAACATGGGCCATGGCGTTGTGGACTTCGCTGGCTCGAGTGTGGTTCACGCGGTCGGCGGATGGGTGGCACTTGCCGGTTCCATCGTCCTCGGACCCCGAATTGGCAAATATGTGAACGGGAAGTCCGTCACATTGGCCGGTCACCACATCCCCATGGCGTTGGTTGGCACGTTCATCTTGGCGTTCGGTTGGTTCGGATTCAACGCTGGTTCGATGCTGGGTGCAGCGGGCGCGGGCAACCTGCGCATCGGCGTGGTTGCGACGAACACGATGCTCGCCTCGGCGGGCGGCGCATTTGTCGCGATGATGTATATGAAGTTGACCACGGGCAAGTTTGATCCGGGCAACACCGCAAACGGCATGTTGGGTGGCCTGGTCGCGATCACCGCTCCTTGTGCCTTCGTCGACTCACTAAGTTCGGTAATCATCGGAGCCATTGCTGCCCTGCTCGTGATCTGGTCCATCGGGTTCTGGGACAAGCGCGGGATCGATGATCCCGTCGGTGCCATCTCGGTTCACGGAATCGGTGGCATCTTTGGTCTCCTGTCCGTCGGCATCTTCTCCGACGGCACCTATGGTGCGGGATGGAACGGTGTCGGGGCTACGGAGTACCTCGGCAAAGCTGGCCTTGGCGTGACGGGCATCCTTCACGGCGACTCGAGCCAGTTGGTTGCGCAAGCAATCGGCGCGGTGGTCTGCATCCTCTGGTCGTTCGGAACTGGCTTCATTTTCTTCAAGCTGCAAAGCCTGATCATGCCGTTGCGACCTTCGGCCGAAGATGAAATTGCTGGCCTGGACATCCCCGAAATGGGCGTCCTTGCCTATCCTTCCTTCCCGCTCGCGCCGGAAGAAGCCTCCACTGCAGACGTGCGATGACGCACGACCTCCTGCTACAACTTGCTGTCATCCTCGCCGGGGCCAAGCTCCTCGGCGAGGTGGCAGAGAGGTATCTCGGGCAGCCCGCAGTTCTTGCTGAGATCATCGCTGGCGTCCTGCTTGGTACAAGCGTTTTCCACATTGTTGATGGCAAGAACGAAGTACTCCTCGGCATTGCCGAGATCGGGGCCGTACTCTTGCTTTTCGAAGTTGGCTTAGAGTGCGACATCGACGAGCTATTCAAAGTTGGCGGATCCGCCCTTTGGGTAGCGATAGCGGGGGTAATTGCGCCTTTTGGCCTTGGCTACTTGGTGGCCATGGCGTCCGGCCTGAACCCACTGGAGGGACTCTTCTGCGGAGCCGCCCTGACCGCGACTTCGGTTGGCATTACGGCACGAGTTTTTACTGATCTCGCCACCCTTCATACCCGGGAGGCAAGAATCGTTTTGGGGGCGGCGGTGGCCGATGACGTAATCGGCCTCATCATCCTCGCAGCAGTTTCTGGGTTGGCGGCAACGAAGACGCTTTCCTGGACGAGTGTCGGCTGGGTCACACTGGCCGCTCTCGCTTTTCTCGTAGGTGCCATCGTGATTGGCCTGCGAGCCAGCCCGTACATCATCAAATGGGCACGGGCGATGCGAACCCGAGCGGCGGTGTCCTCCGCCGCCGTGGTTCTTTGTTTGCTTCTCGCGAGCGTGGCCCAGTTGGCTGGCCTCGCTCCCATTGTTGGCGCATTTGCCTGCGGATTGGTGCTGGTCAAGACTGAGCAAAAGATCCACTTTGAAGAGAAGGTCCGCTCGATCGCTGACCTCTTTGTGCCCGTATTCTTCGTCATGATGGGTGCCCGGATGGACCTTGGTTCAATCGATGCGGGCGCCCTTCGGCTCGGCCTTGGCCTCTTTGCGGTTGCTGTGATTGGCAAGGTTCTTGGCGGACTCACGGTTCCCGGCCAAGGGATTCAGCGCTGGGTTGTTGCGGTTGGAATGATTCCTCGCGGTGAAGTCGGACTGATCTTTGCCAGCATTGGCCTCTCGCGTAACATCGTCAACCAAGGCGACTATGCCGCCATTGTCTTTGTGGTCGTAGCAACGACATTCATCACGCCCCCATTGCTCAAGCTGGTCTCACACCGGCTGCCCGACCTTCGGCACAAAGAGCTAGAATCCGAGAACTCACTATCATGATCAAAATCGAAGCCATGATTCGGCCGCAGCGATTGGAAGCGGTTCAAGAAGCCCTCTATGACCTGGACATCTATGGACTCACGGTCTCTGAGGTCCGGGGCATGGGGCGGATGCGTGGGATCACCCACACCTTCCGGGGTTCTCAGTATGCCCAGAACCTGAGCCCACGGCTCAAGCTTGAGCTGGTCTTGAACGATGAGCAAGTCGAAGATGCAGTCGCCGCCATTCGCGAAAGCGCCGAAACGGGCGAGATTGGGGATGGAAAGATATTCCTGATCCCAGTTTCGGATGCCCTGCGCATCCGAACCGGCGAGCGCGGTCGCGACGCGCTCGCATGAACCATTCTTAGCCCCGACCTTCGCCAAGCTTCCCTGCACGAGAAGGATCAAATTCCTCTGTCGGCAATTTGAGACGTCCAATTTCCCGATCACTGCCTACCTGACCCGCCTCATCAACCTCACCAAGGGCATCTTGAGCAGTCATGTTAAGCACCCTTCTTCTTTTCGCCGCTGGAACCGCCGCCTCGGGACCGTGGATCAGTGGATCCGAGGTGAGATCCGACCTCGCCATTCTTCGCCAAGCCCTGACCACGATTCATCCCGGGATCTACCGCTACCGCACGGCCCGCCAAATTGAAGCCAGTCTGGAGTCACTTGAGAGGAGATTCGCGAACGGCTCCACCCAAGGGCAGCTGTTTCTTGGGCTATCGGAGTTCACGGCCACCATCCAGTGCGGCCACACATTCCCCAGCTTCTGGAATCAGCCCGCCCAGACGAAGCAAAACCTCTTCATGGGCCGCGACAAGCTCCCGTTTCGGTTCACTTGGATCGACCGGCGAATGTTCATCACCAAAAGCAGTTCGGAACACAAAAACCTGAGCCCGGGGACCGAGGTTCTAAGCATCAATGGCGTGCCGACCAAGCAAATCCTGAGTCGGCTACTACGAATCGTCAAAGGAGATGGGGCCAATGACAACAAGCGGATTGCCGAGCTAGGGCTGCAAGACCAAAAGAAATGGGAGGCCTTCGATATCTACTACGCCTTGGCATATCCGCCAAAGGGCGTGTTTGATCTCCGGATACAAACGCCTTCGGGAGCCAAGCAAACCGTCCATGTCGATGCCGTCGACCAATCGACAAGGCTAGAACGTCTGCCAGCTTCCAGCCCTGAGCCCGTCAAGGATGGCGAAGAATGGACCTGGACGTACCCTCGTCCCGACACGGCGCTCCTAACAATGCCAAATTGGGCACTCTACAACTCCACTTGGAACTGGAAAGCCTTCCTCAGGCGATGCTTCGTGGACTTGCAGGAGAAGGGGGCCAAGCACTTGATCATGGATGTGCGCGGCAATGGTGGCGGTGACGAAGTTGGTGATGAGATCATCCGGTACTTGGTCCGTGAGCAAGCGAGTGTTTCTCCCATCAGAACCTATGTCCGAGTGCAGGCAGTTGATCCTACTTTACGTCCATACCTGAGGACTTGGGATCCAACCTACTACAACTGGAGCAGCCAATCAAATCCGCTGTCATTCGTGGAGACTCTGAGGGCAAACGCTTACGAAATCCGGAGCCAGGACCATGCCACTACCGTGATCACTCCCTTGAAACCCCAGTTTCAGGGTCGAGTGACTTTGCTTGTTGATGCTGAGAATAGCTCGGCGACCTTCCAATTTGCTACCATGGTCCGGCAATACAAGGTTGGCATAATTGTGGGCGAGCCGACGGGAGGAAATCAGCGGGGGATCAACGGCGGCGCGATTTTCTTCTTGACCTTGCCAAACTCGCAGATCGAGGTAGACGTGCCGATCATTGCCTATGTGCCATCGGGCCGCAATAGGAACGAAGGGTTGCAACCTGATGTCTGGATTAAGAGAGTCAAGCAGGACATCACGTCGGGCTTCGACAGAGTCCTAGACACCGCCCTCAGGCAGGTCGATTCTTTCGCCGGTATTCACTAGGCGTATCGGACAGAATTTGACGGAAGCAACGATTGAAACTCGCCTTTGAGTTAAACCCGAACTCAAAGGCGATTTCAAGGATTTCCCGATCATCATGCTCATCCCGAAGGCAGGCCGCGACTAACTCCACACGGTGTCGGTTCACAAAGGCACTAAAGCTCTCGCCGAATCCAACATTTAGCGCTTTGGAAAGATGGGTAGGCGAGACCTCCAGCTTCGCCGCAAGGCTGTCCAAACTAAGTTGCGAATCTACCCAGACATTCTGTTCGACGCAGCGCTGCTCCAGGCTTGCGGCGATTTCTGGCCAGGCCGGTCCCACAGTGTTCTTCTTGACTTCGGCTGGCGAATCTACGGGACCCCGGCGAGGAATCCGATCCGTGAATCTCAGGGCACCAGAACCTAGGCCATAAACAAGCAAGGCAATCCAAATGTAGTACGGAAACCTATCGGAATAGGAAGATGATCGAACCACGCTGTCGAAGAGTTGGAAGCCTGCGGCCAGTAGCCACGTTACTCCGAAAGCGAGCAGGATGCCATTGATGAACCGGATCGTCTCGGGGTCGCCCTGGCTTTGATTGTTGGCCGTCCAAACTCGATATTCGTTCACAAGCCTCAGGGTCAGCCAAAGGTAGACACCTAAAGAGGCAAGCCCATAGAAGCTGTCAAACTTATCCACATAGATTTGGACTCTCGCATGCCAGCTATCCTTGAAGGCCAGAGGCTGAACAAAGATCAGGCTGTAGTACACAAACTCAATTACGGGCGGCACTAGGTGCCATCGCCATCTCGTTGGACGCGTCCCTTGGGTTAGGCTTGCAACGTAGAGAAAGAGCAGGGGTCCAATCCCAGACTCAATTTCGAAAGGTGCGTAACTGAGCCAAGGGTATTGCTGGTAGTATCCCGAGAAGCCCAGGATATATGGGGTTAGTTTCAGGGTTACAATGAAGATAAGACCGGCCAGGAAGCTATTGGCGAGCCGGCCAGTTCGACTCCAAACAAGGCTCCCCGCAACGATCAGGCCCTGTAAGGCTCCAACCAACAAAATCGCGCTCCACGTTGACAATTGTCTTGCTACCCCCAAAGGATAGCACCACCGCCGAGTCATGACCCTCTATAAGCGTCCGCTTACAGCAAGGTGAACCCGGGGATGTCAGTCGACTTTAGCCCGTAGTAGCCCTCGATTGGTCCGCGGTCGTGCCACTTTTGCAGGCGGTTGTTGCCGGACGTGCCGACTCCGATCAGGGCCAGCTTCAGGATTTCGCCTCCCACTTGGCCGCCTTCAATGATCGTGACAGAGTGGACTCCATCGTGGATTCGGTCGCCATCGAGCGGCAGGGCGACCTTGGGCCAGAAGAGATCGGGCCCCTTGATGGAGAGCCAAACATGGGCGCCGGGCGGCAAGCCAAGGCAGCGCACTTTCACCTCAAACTGCCCAGTCCGGACTTCATCGGGCCCGGGTGAAACGATCTCCACTTCGGCTCCCTCGAACGAGGCCCCAATATTGCCATACAGCCGGAACGACTCGATGAAGGCCGCCCGCAGCCGTTCGCTCTCGGGCGTCTCGCGGTGGGGGACCCCAAGTTCACGAGCCAGCGCGTGGACCGAATCGACGATCTGGGCGTCGGAGTCCGCGCGACCGATGGCAATGCATCGCTGGTCCCCGATGGGGCCGAGACGCTCGTCGCCGAGCTCCAATTCGGGCCCGAGGATGGGGATGATGGTCTTCTTGGTCACCCAGGCGGCACCAAGCTCGAACTTGATCCACGTCGAGCTGAGACTGTCTTCGGTAAGAAGGGCAACCAGGCAAACGCTCTGGCCGACGTCATCGCGCAGTTGGGTTGGGATCGCCTCGCTCCAACCCAAACCTTGGCGTGGCTGCGAGGTGCACCGGATCTCGTCTTCGCCAATTTCGAGAGCAGCTTGGAGGTATTCGCTTAGCGCCTTAGCAATCTCACCATCGGAATGTTTATGACTGACGAAAATCTTAACAGACATTGATCTACTTCACTCGGTTGCATAATCCATTGTATCTGAATCCCGGCTTCTGGCGAGCTGGAAGTCCTAGTTGAGCAAACTGGCTAGGGCCCCTGCCATCCTCTTGTTTTTGGGAGTAGTCTTTACTGCTATTCGAACAAAATGGTTGCCCATGCTGGGACCTTGCGTGCTGCAGTTTCGGATGTGGATTCCTTGCTCGGCAAGAGCTGCACACACCTTGGCGGAGTTAAATGCTGGATCCACGATTTCGGCAAGGATGAAGTTTGCTGCACCAGGATAGACCTTCAACGCCCCAATGCCAGCTAGCGCTTGGGCAAAGCTTAGCCGCAGTTGATTGGTTTCCCAAGCCATCCTCTCATAGTAGTCCGTGTCACGGAGAGCTTCGGTCGCGGCCACTTGGGCGAGGAGATTGACCGCCCAGGGCGGCAAAAATCTCATCAGTTCGCTCACGGTTGCCGCGGGAGCAGCCAGATAGCCAACTCGCAATCCGCTCAGAGCATAGAACTTGGACATACTCTTGATCACTCGGAGATTGGGATACTTTGATACTTGCCCTTCCAACGAGGCCTGACCCTGAACGAAATCAACATAGGTTTCATCGACGATGAAGAGCGTCTTTGGGTCAAGAGACTCGAGAATCTGAACTAGATCACTGGACGGAATGGCGTACCCAGTCGGGTTGTTCGGATTGACCAAGACCAGGGCGTTAGCTCCCTTGGCCCTCGCAGTCACTTCATCAGGTTCAACTCGAAAGTTGTTTGCGGGGAAAAGCCGAATGTAGTCGATTTCCGCACCAATGAGATTGCCGACAACATGGGAGTATTCGCCATACATCGGGTCAAGCATGACCACTTTGGACAATGCATTCAGCTCTTGACGAAGCAGCAAATGGATGATCTCGGAGGAACCACCGGCGGCAAGGACGGTGCCCTCATCCAATGATCTTGCTTTGGCAATGGCCCCGGCTAAACCATAAGCATAGACGGGCGGACTAGTCCGGCATAGCCAACTCAGGTCACCCGATAAAGCCTGGATAACACCGGGAGCAGGATCGTACCACGCGTCGAGCACATCGGCATTTATGACCGACTCCCGAAATGCCCTGAGGCTCCCGGGATCGGGCACTACGTGCGCGAGAGATGCCCCGCCATGATCGGCAACGGAACCAGGAGTCGCGTCCATTGCCGTAGCTTAGCCGAATCAGGTTGTCCCCGCCCGATCCCGGACAGGGACAAATGCCTAGAGCTTTAGGTCAATGATGCCAGTAATGCCAACGCCCTCAACTTTCTTGATGCTCTTGACGACATCCTTGCTCTCAACCGGGATAAGTCCACGGATGCGCACTTCTTTGCCAAAGAGCTCCGTCTCGGGTGCGGCAACTGCTTCTACCTTCTCAACCGCACTTCGGGGTCCGGTGACCTGGGCGGCACCGATACCGCTGCTCTTGCCGATGCCAACCGTAAGGATGGGCACGACCTTGGTGGTCTCGGCTTCAGTGTCAGTGTGGTTGGTCAGCTTGTTCATCGCCCGGTTCATTTCCGGTCCGAACTGCTTCACGGCCGCACCCACGCCGAGGACCTTAATGATCCGGCCGATCTGCGGCGTGCCAACGCTCACCAGCGCGAGCACCAGCACTGCCGTCGAGAACATCTTCAACTTTCGGTTCTTCATGGTTAGCGAAAATGCTACCCACTATCCTTCGACGGGTTGAAACTTGGGTCTTTCAGCCGGGTCACTGAGTCCAACCAAGTCGTCTCGGGTCATGGCGCGAATACTGACTTGCTGCGCGAGACGACCAGCGATCTCCTTGAACGCGGAAGCCTGGAACCGCTCGGGGTAGGCAATGGCCGAAGGAACGCCGCGATCGCCCGATTCGCTGATCTTGGGATCAAGCGGGATCGAGCCAAGATACGGAATCTTCAAGCTCGCAGCCAGCTCTTCCCCGCTAGTGCCGGAGAAAATCTGGGTCAGTGTGTCGCAGTTCGGGCACACAAACCCGGCCATGTTCTCGATAACCCCAATGATCGGCGTGTTCAGCCGGCGGAACAGCAGCACCGACTTGCCCGCGATGTTCGCGGCCACGTGGTGGGGCGTCGTGACGACGACGACACCCGTCACCGGGGCTAGCTGGGCGAGCGACATGGGGGCATCGCCAGTACCGGGGGGCAGGTCGACCAAAAGATAATCCAGTTCGCCCCATTCGACGTCGGCAAGGAGTTGGCGCACGGTCCCGGCGACCATGGGGCCGCGCCAAAGAACGGCTTGGCCCTCTTCGAGCAAGAACCCGAGCGACATCATCTGGACCCCGTATCGCAGAATCGGGATGATCTTGTTTCCCTGGGTGTAGGGCTTTTCGTCCTGCGCCCCCATCATCATGGGGATCGAGGGTCCGTAGACGTCGGCATCCATCAGGCCAACGCGGGCGCCGGTTTGGGCGAGCGCGATTGCGAGGTTCACCGAGACCGTGCTCTTTCCGACGCCACCCTTACCCGAGGCAATTGCGATAAGGTGGCGTACCTTGGGGATCAGCTCGTCTTGCTTGCCTTGCCGCTCCCGTACGCGGGCGGTCATCAGCACCTCGACGGTTTCGACCTCAGGTAGGGCCAAAACGACTTCTTCGCACTGGGCCTTGAGCTGCTCCTTCACCGGGCAAGCCGGGGTCGTGAGTTCGACCGTGAAGGCCACATGGGAGCCCTCGATGCGGACATCCTGGACGAATTTGAGGGTGACAATGTCGCGGTGGAGGTCGGGGTCCATCACCTGGCGGAGCGCGGTCAGAACCTGTTCTTGGCTAATGGCCATGGGCATAAGGGTACCTACGTGAAATCTTCATTCGACCTCATGCTTTTCTCACCAGGTTCGGGCTAAGTTCCATTGATGTTGCGAATGCTGGTGGCACTCGTGTGCTGGATGTGCGTAGCCTTTGCTTGGGGTCATGATCTCGCCCTGAGCGGGATTCGCATCGACTATCGGGCGAAAGAGGTGCGAGTTACGGTGACGATGCCGATCAGTCGCTTGGTGCAGGCCGAGGGCGGGGGCCGGGCCGAGCTGACCCCAATTGAGACCGACCTGGCGATCCGGAGTCGGCTCCGGTTGGCGCAGGGCGGCAAGCCGGTCGCTCCCGCCGACGCTAGCCTCAATGGTGATATCGCCAGCGACCTGCTGCGATGGGAGGCCAGCATCCCGATCGGGAATGGTGACGTCCAGGTATTGGAGCGGCTCTTTCCCGAGGACCCATCGGCCAGCACGATCGTGACGATTTGGCGCGATGGAGAGTTGAAGCAACAAATCGTCCTGGAGGAGGCCGCAAAGGCGAAATCTGGTCCCGAACTTGCCTGGTCCTACATGCGCGAAGGCATGACCCACATCTGGAGCGGGCCCGATCACATCGCCTTCCTGGTCGGGCTGCTCCTGTTGGGCGGTTCGTTTGCCGTTCTGTTGCGAACGGTGACAGCCTTCACCATCGCCCACAGCATCACCCTCAGCTTAGCCGTCACGGGCGTCCTGACGCCTTCGCCGCTCTTGATAGAGCCCCTGATTGCCCTTTCGATTGTTGCCATTGCGGTCGAGAATCTGCGAAAGAAGCCCACGCAGACCGATCATCGCCCGCTATTGGCCTTTGGCTTTGGGCTGATCCATGGCTTTGGGTTCGCCGGGGGGCTGTCACAGGCGGGACTCCCCCCAAATGGCTTAGCGCTTGCCTTGGCCACATTCAACATTGGGGTGGAGGTCGGGCAGGCGGCGGTTGTGATCGCGGTGGCGCCGCTCATCGCTTGGTTCGCGCAGAAGCAGCCAAAGTTACACGCTAAGTTCGTGGTCGTTGGGTCCGTCTTGATCGCGGTGATGGGGGTCTACTGGTTCTGTGCGAGAATTTGAGCAATTTGATGCAAGTCTCGCCGTTTCCCATATTTTGCAAACTAATATCAGGTTTGATGTAGTTGAGGTGCAAACTCTGTTGTTCAATTAAGCTCCGGGAAGGTTGACTTCAGCATTTTTGCCAGTTTTTGGTTCGCCGATGGTAAGATCCAACTTGTTCCTCTCCATCAGGCGACTGCCCATTGGGTCAGGGTCAGTGCTCGGAATCGGCATGACCTTAAAAGATCGAATGGAATCAGAACTCCGTCAGACAATCGGTTGAGTCTTTCGTTAGCCATCTTTGTTTCAATCGCTTTCGCCATGAATACCCAAGATTCTCCTCCGGACTTGTCTCCCCCCAAGCACATCTTGTTTGTGGATGATGATGAGGGAATGCTCTTCCTCGTTCGCCGCATTTTGCAGCGAAATGGCTTTATTGTCACTGCCTTCGAAAGTGCCGAAGAAGCACTTGCAGCGTTCCAGCATGATCCTTCAAGTTTTGACTTAGTCCTATCCGACTACAACATGCCCCGGATGAACGGGCTTGACCTATCGGTACTGATTCGCAAGGTTCATCCGTCAGCAGTAATCGCGCTGATTTCGGGCTATATCACCGACGAACTGATCCAGAAGGCGGGTGCCCTCGGTATCGACAAGATCATTTACAAGCCAAACACCGTGGAAGAGCTTTGTGCGACGGTCCGCCAGATACTTGATGAAACTGATTCGAAAGCCCTCGCGGGCAAAAGCGAGTAGTCTCGACAAATGCAGGCTCTCTTTGTCACACTGTTGCTTGCTCCAAGCTCCGTTGCGCCACTGGTCGAGCACGGAAACGTCTCGTTTGATCTCTCACCAGATGGCAAGCAGATCGTCTTTTCGGCGGCGGACAACGACCTCTACTTGATGGACAGAAAGACTCTAAAGGTCCGCGCCCTCACCAAAACTCCCGCCACCGAATCCAGCCCGAGGTTCTCGCCCAAGGGCGACCGCATCCTCTTTACATCGAGCGAATCGTACGAAGCCGGAGCGCGCCTCGCCGAGATCACCCTGGCGAGCCAAAAAGCAAGGTTCCTGACCAAAACCCCGAAGGTTTCCGACCTTCAGCCGGGCTATTCCTCAGATGGCAAAAAGATCGCGTTCGTTCGGGCCCACTTGTTTCGTCCGTACAGTATGGGCGGCATGGTCTGGTCGGATTACGATGTTTACAGCATGAACTCGGATGGATCGGGCACGAGACGCCTGACGAGCCAGCGATACTACCAAGCCAGCAATCCGGGCTTCACCAAGCTTGGTATGGCCGTGTTCTTCTCCGCCGATGTCGAGGCCAAATCCAGTCTCTTCCTGATCAAATCCGACGGACGGGGAGGCGCTTCCCCGATTCTGCGCCTGCCGCCGGGAAGCAACAATGGCTCGGATGGCAGCGATCCTCGTCTTTCTCCGAACGGGGAACAGCTTGCGTTCATATCGGATCGGGCGTCATCGTATCAGTACGATATCTACCTGGTGCGGCCCGACGGCACTCAGGTCCGGCACTTGGACCTCGCGAAAGTCAGCCGCTACAATCAGCAGCCGGTTTTCACTCCGGATGGCCGCTCGATCTTGTTCCTGGCCGGAACCGAGATGAACGAGCAAAGCCGACCCGTCTTCAGCCTGTGGCAGATAGACGTCGATGGTCGCAATCCGAAGCGGATCGCCGCGAGTGGGCTCTTCACGAACCCACTCCGCTGGAATCCTTCTCGTTAGAGCGGCTTCAAGTTGGCCTCAATCGCGGCCCGTCGGGACTCGAGGAACGGCGGAAGGGACAGCTTCGTCCCCAGTTCGTCGAGGGACTGGTCCACGGCCATTCCCGGGCCGTCGGTGGCCAACTCGAACAACACTCCGCCCGGTTCGCGGAAGTATAGGCTGTGGAAGTAGTAACGATCGACATAGCCTGAGGTTTGCAGCCCGGCCGACTCGATCCGGTCCTGAAAAGCCCTTAGCTCCTCATCGTCTTTCACCCGAAAGGCGACATGGTGGACGCCCCCAGCACCCACCGATCCAAACGAGCGGGATGGAGACTCGATGACATTGATCTCGGACGCCGAGCTCGCGGTGATGACTTCAAAGCGCCCACCATCGACATCCTTGTACCCAAGAAGCTCGGTCAGAACACGACGGGTGGAATCAGGGCGCGCACTGGTCAGGTCGACGCCGAGGATTCCGCGAGTGCCAAGCTCGGCGGAAACCGTTTGGGTCCACGATACAACCTCCCCGGGCAAACCGGCGTCATCGACCAAGGCCAGCGACTGGCCCTCAGGATCGGCAAATAGAAGTCGGGCACGGCCCGCGGCGTCTTCGTCTCGCTCGAACGGCACCCCGCCCTCACTGAATCGCACCTGCCAAGCTTCGAGGGCGGAACCCGCGACCCTCATCGTCGTTCGCGAGATGGTTGCCAGCCCGGGCCGGTTCGCCCCAATGGATGGCCAGTCGAAGAACGTCAGATCTGTCCCAGGAGTGCCGACAGAATCGGCATAGAACAGGTGGTAGGCGGAGACATCGTCTTGGTTGACGCTCTTCTTGACCAATCTCAATCCGAGGAAGTCAGTATAGAACCGCCGGTTCGAAGAGATCTGCCCGGTCACGGAAGTCACGTGGTGGATGCCCAAAACGTTCATAGCTTATTATATCCATTTCGATATGTTCCAGATGGAGTAATATGCAAAAGACCTATGCCGACTCGTCACGAAGGCCCAGCCGATGAGCGCCTCGCCCTTGACCTCTTCATCAAGCTGAGCCGGGCCAACCACAGCATCCAAAGACGGGTGCACTCATCCCTTCATGAGTTTGGATTGACGCCGACCCAGTTCGGCGTCCTTGATGCCCTGCACTTCGGTGGCCCGATGCCAATTTCCGACATCGCCGAGAAGAACCTGAGCTCGCAGAACAGCATGTGCAGCGTGATCGACACGATGGAGCGAAAGCACCTCGTGGAGCGGAAGCGTGATCCCCAGGATCGGCGGGTAGTGTGGGTGCACCTATCCGAGTCGGGGGAGGCGCTCCATGCGAGCGTGTGGCCCGGCCACATCGAGCGAATCGTGAGGGTGGTAAGCAACCTCACGCCCCACGAGATTGGCACTCTCTGCGATCTCCTTCGGAAACTTGGCAAGTCCCTGCCCGATAATGAATCGCCATAGCCTAGAATTTTCTCGTTGAAGGGATTCCGTCTGTGGCTGGTACTGTATCGGAATGAGACCGGCTTTGAGGTCCAATGAGCTCAGCGGCGAGCCCAAAATGGTGCAGCAAGTATGATTGGCACGTTCTTCGTCAACCGAGAATCCGTCATCACTTGGGCGAATACCTCTCTTGAGTCGCTTCTCGGCTACGCAGCCTCCGATTTGATCGGCCTCGCGCTCTCAACTTGCCTTTTCGGCCCCCAGAGCAGCAAGCGAAACATCACCGCTCTCGCGGAAGCGATCGCGAAGGGCACAGCCCTCGTGACTCCGAACTTCTTCTACCGCAAGGATGGAACGTACTTCTGGGGAAGTATGACGGTCGATCCGAAAGATGTGGGTGGGAGCGAGTTCATATGCACCCTCACCAATGTCGGCCAGCAACTCATCCCCCGAGGGAGCGATGAGATTGCCTCACTTTCGAAGCAGGCGCTCGAATTTGTTGGCGATGGCTACTGGGAGCTAGGCCTACGGGAAGAACAAGAGCACTATGCGTCTGAGTGGAAGGCCGTGCTGGGCTTCCGCGACGATGAGATTGGCAGTGGATACTGGGACTGGGCGAGCCTGGTCCATCCCCAGGATCTCTCGGATGTGCAACGCAACTGCCAAGCGTATTTGGATGGTGAAACAACAATCTACCGAAGTGAGCACCGCATGCAATGCAGTGACGGTAGCTATAAGTGGCTCCTCTTTCGAGGTCAGTTTAAGGACTACAGGGAGGATGGCAAGCCGAGTGTTCTTGCCGGAACGGTGGTGGATGTCTCGGAGCGATGGTCCTCTAAGCGCCAATTTGAAGCGTTAGTCGGAAACCTTCCCGGGGCTGTATTCCAGTATGTGATCACAGGTACCGGACATGACTATGCAACCTACATGAGCCCGGGCTGCTATGAAATTTTCGGCTACAAAAGCGAAGAATTGCTTTTCGATGTATCCATCCCAATCAAGTTGATCCCGACCGATGAAGAGCGGGAACTGTTCTGGAAGTCCTTCGAGGAAGCCTCGGCTGGTCAGAGCTCCTGGGACTACACGTGGCGAACGACCACCAAAACGGGCGAGATCAAGTGGGTTCATGTCAGATCAAATCTGGAGCGCCAAGCCAATGGCCATACCGTTTGGGATGGATTCGTAGTCGATGTAACCAATCAAGTGTTGTCGGAAGAGCGATTCCGCAACGCCCAGCGCGATCTCAGCCTCAGCCAGTCGATCGCTAAGATTGGCGGTTGGAAGTGGATCCAAGAGCCAGACATTGTCACATGGACGGATGAGCTATATCGAATATTTGGCTTGGACCCGAGTACCCCCGCACCAACGTCTGTCGAACACCCAAGGCTTTACTCAAAGGAGAGCTTTGATCGTCTAAGCTTAGCCGTTCAGGAGTCCATTGCCTCGGGAACTGGCTTTGAGCTTGGAATCGAATTCTTACGGGCAGATGGCACCAGTGGCTGGGGCATTGCTTCGGGCAAGCCGTTGCTTGACTCGCTGGGCAAGAGAATTGGCCTCTTTGGAACTTTGCAGGATGTGACCGATCGTCATCGTTCAGAGCGTGAGGTACAGGACCTTCAAGCTCGCTTTCTCCAGGCGAGCGACCTCTCAAATACTGGACTCTGGGATTGGGACCTACTCACTAACGAAGTGCAGTATTCCAAAGTCTGGAAATCGCAGATTGGGTACGAAGACGACGAGATCTCAAACAGCCTTAGTGAATGGTCTAGTAGGCTACACCCGGATGATCGCGTAGAGGCAGTTCTAAAGACAAGATACTACATTTCGAATCCCGAAGGTATTTACGAAAGTGTCTTTCGAATTAGGCACAGAAACGGGTCGTACCGCTGGATTCTGTCGAAAGGTTCAGTGATGAACGATGACTTCGGGAAGCCCACCCGGTTTTCTGGCTGTCACATCGATATAACCGAGAGGAGAGAGGCCGAACTTAAGCTTCGTCAGGTCCAACATCGGAACCAGGCCCTCTTCGACAATGCGCTGAACGCGATCATGATGGTCGATACGTCCGGACGCTATATTGATGCCAACCCAGCCGCCTGCAAACTGCTGGGGTACAGCCGAGATGAATTCATGAAGCTGACGGCGAGGAAGGTTATTGCTCGCGAGTCATTTGTCGGCGACTCCTGGCGTGAGTTCTTGCGAGTCGGCTTTTGGACCGGTATCGCCAAAGTGATGAAGAAGGATCGCAGCTTGGTTACGGTTGAATACAATTCAGTAGCTAACGTAATTCCCGGTGTCCACCTAACGATCCTTTCTGATATCTCCGAGCGACAGGCAGTCCAGGAGGCGCTGCAGTTGGCTCGATTCTCCTTGGACCACGCGGCCATCGGTCTGTACTGGGTCCGACCCGACGGCACATTTATTGATGTGAATGCTACGGCTCACGAAGCTCTCGGTTACACGAAGGAAGAGCTGATGTCCATGCATGTGATGGAACTAAATCCCGACAATGACACCGATGCCTGGGATGAGCATTGGATTCGGCTTAGCAAGTACGGCTCGCTCCTCTTGACAACAAGACAACAGCGTAAGGATGGCTCGATTTTTCACGTTGAGATTCAGGCTAACTACTTCCGCTATGGGGATATTGAGCTGAACTGCGCCTTTGTACGCGATATCACCAACGAGCTTAAGGCAGCTGCTGACCACCAAATGCTTGAGGCACAACTGCGCGAATCGCAAAAGATGGAAGCGATTGGGACCTTGGCGGGCGGGGTGGCCCACGACTTCAATAACATCCTGGCCGTGATCCTTGGGAATGCCGAACTTGCCCGACAGGATACGCCGCCCGAAAGTCCCGCGCTGGAAAGCTTGGCCGAAATCATGAAGGCGGCAACGCGGGCGCGGGCTCTAGTTCAGCAGATTCTTGCTTTCAGCCGTCGCCAAGCGCACGAGCCTTTAGTGACTGACCTAGGTCCACTAGTGCGCGACTCGTTGAGCTTGCTCCGGGCGATCATGCCGGCAGGCGTGGCCCTCATGCCCTTGATTGGGACGGAACCAGTCTATGCAAAGGTGGATATAACCCAGATCAACCAGGTCCTGATGAACCTCTGCACAAACGCTTGGCAAGCAATGCCGAGCGGGCAGGGCGAGCTCAAGATCACTCTCGGTGTGGTCGACCGAAGCCCAGATTTGCTACCCGAGATTGAGGGACCGATGTGTGCTTGCCTCTCGGTCGAAGATGACGGTCTAGGTATCCAGCCGGAGCACCTTGAGCGGATTTTTGAGCCGTTCTTCACGACAAAAGGAGTGGGACAGGGCACGGGCCTGGGTCTCTCTGTGGTCCATGGCATCGTCAAGGCACACGGTGGTGCCATTCGGGTCAAGAGTGTGGAGGGAGAGGGCACCACGTTCTCGATCTTCTTGCCCCTAGAGTCTCCAGCGATCCCTCCTGGCGTGGCCTCGGCGGTCGCGGGCGAAACCGATAGGGGCGTGGGCCAGCGCATCATGTATGTGGATGACGAGGATGAGATGGTTTTTCTTGTCCGCCGATTTCTACAACGCCAGGGTTACAAGGTCCGTGGGTTCCAGGATCCGATGGAAGCGTTGGCTGAGTTTCGCGAGAATCCGGGAGACTTCGACTTGGTGGTAACCGATCAGAACATGCCGGGATACTCGGGCGTAGAGCTAGTGCGTAAAGTCCAGAGCATTCGCCCAGAGATGCCGGTTGCACTCATTTCGGGCTATCTCTCCGATGAACTGATCCAACAGGCGGAGGAACTCGGGGTCACAGAGCTGATCTACAAACCGAACACGATCGAGGAGCTTTGCGAAGCTATCAGTAATTTGCTTCCAATTCCGAATTAGTGAGAAGGAAGTCAGAAGTTTTTGCCGAATCCGGCAACTACATCCCGTCACGGTGCTTTGTGTCGGGCGTCCTGCACTACGAAGAGCCAGACTATGAACCCCGAAGACAACCTCACATCCCGGCGTCAGTTCCTCCAGACGACTGGTAGCCTCGCGGCCGCCACCGCCCTCTCCAGCCTCAAGCTCCCGAATGTCCACCCTGGCGGGGCCGACCTGATTCAGGTCGCCTTGGTTGGTTGCGGCGGACGCGGAAGCGGCGCGGCGGTCAATGCACTTTCGACTACGTCGGGCCCGATCAAGCTGATCGCGATGGCCGACGCCTTCGAGGATCGCCTGAACAGCAGCTACAGCAACCTTTCCCAGCAAATGGGCAAGCTGGTGGACGTGACCCCGGCCCGCAAGTTTGTTGGGTTTGATGCCTACAAGAAGGCGATGGACAGCCTGCGCCCCGGCGACATCGTGATCCTCACCACCCCACCCGCGTTCCGCTGGGTCCACTTCCAATACGCGATCTCAAAGAAGCTCCACGTGTTCATGGAGAAGCCGGTCACCGTCGACGGCCCCACGAGCAAGCGAATGCTGGCGCTGGGAACGGCGGCCTCGGCAGCAAACCTTAAGGTCGGCGTCGGCCTGATGTCACGCCACGCGCGCGGTCTGCAGGAGCTGCAGAAACGGGTTACGAACGGCGAAATCGGCGATGTCGTGCTCATGCGCGGTTACCGCATGCACGGACCGGCGGCATTCTTTGAATCGACGCCCAAGCCTGCCAACATCACCGACCTTGAGTATCAGATTCGCCGATTCCACAGCTTCCTGTGGGCAAGCGGTGGCTGCTTCAGCGACTTCTACATCCACATCATCGACCACCTAGCCTGGATGAAGAACGGCTGGCCCGTGAGCGCCCAGGCGCTCGGCGGCCGCCATTACAAGCAAGCCTCCGATGGAACCGCATTCGTCGATCAGAACTTGGACACCTATTCGGTGGAGTACACCTTTGCCGATGGCAGCAAGTTCTTCTTCGATGGCCGGTGCGTGAATGGCGCGATGGGCCAATATTCGAGCTACATCCACGGAACAAAGGGCTTTGCCATTGCTTCGCGGGCGAATGACTGCGGTGGACCTTCGGCGATCTTCAAGGGCCAGAACTCCAGCGGATCGCCGCTGTGGCAGTCGAACGACAACACGAACCCGTACCAGAACGAATGGGACGCACTGGTGGGTGCCATCCGCAACAACCGACCTTACAACGAAGTGAAGCGCGGTGTTGAGGCGAGCGTCATGTGCAGCATGGGACGAATGGCCGCCCATACCGGCCAAGAGATCACCTTCGACATGATGCTGAACTCGACCCACGAGTTCGCGCCGGGGCTGGACAAGCTGACCAAAAACACGCCCGCCCCACTTCAGGCCGGTGCGAATGGCCGCTATCCGGTGCCAATGCCGGGCATGAACCCTTCGCGCGAATACTGAGAAGACCGTTGCCTTCGCAGTCGCTTGCGGCTGCGGAGGCACTTGATTTTCGACTTAATTTTGGTGCGCTCCATAGGGGGAACCATTTAAGTTACGGCCGCGCTCTGACTAGGATCGAGAGACGGTCGCTGTCAACCCTTGCCGTGCTTTGATTGCCACGCTTTCAATAGCGCTGCGCCATCCGGGGAGATGCCGTCAGTTGTGCGGAAATCCTGGTGGCATCCGAGGCAGCTCGGGCTTCGGAACGGTTGGCCGGTCTTTAGGTTGACCAGGAGATAATCCCACTTGTCGGCCCCGGTCCCGGGTCTCGCCTTGCGCATGGCCGTGATCAGGCTGGGCTTGGTGTCGGTCTTGCGCTCGTACTTCTCTTTGACCAGGGTGGCTCCGACTTTGGCCGTGCCTTTCTGTAGGGCCAACGCGTTGGCGTAGGTCCGGATTCCGGGTTGGTAGTGCACGTCGAGCATCATTTTCGGGTCGCGGCACAGAGCAGCCGTGCTCGCGACCATGTCGCGGAGTTCTTGGTGCAGAGGCGTAAGCTTGCGGTACGCCAGGGCTTCGGTCAAGAAGGGATCGGGAGGCGAGGCGAGTAGGAGGAAGAACATGGCTTTGTATGCTCGGTTTCGTTACCCCGCTTACAATTCCTTTTGGTGTCGGACTTTGGCCCTTGTTTGCGCTGCGTCCTATTCCCCGATCTACAACCCCATCCGGGGTTGAACACCGCGATGATCATGGATCCAGGGGTGATGACCCCTGGCTATTGGGTGTGGAACGGCTCCGCCGTGCTTGCTCCCAACCAGATAAGTTCGATTGGATTTGCGGCGCGAGCAGAACCGTGGCAGGATTCGAGAGCGTGGACGCATCAATCCTTTGCCCGCCATCAGGACCCGCCAGCCGCGAGGACCGTCGCTTGGAGCGGAACGGCTCCACCATGCTCTCTCGCGCAGGCTTTCCAGAAAGACGTTTTCGAAGGGGCCCCTGCCTTTTGGGAAGTTAAAAACACCATTCAACACTAAGCCTGCCCCCCTCCTGAACTGTCACTCAGCAAGGCGAAAAGTCATCACTTTGGCCCTTTCAACAGGCTTCACTCGCTAGTGGTCGCAGAGCCTGCAGCTGGACTTGGGTGCAGACCGCAGCATGGCGGCTCCGAACCATGGAGCGGTTCAACATCGAAAAGCCTGGGTAAACACCCCAGGGACATGGGGCCATCCTAGGTCCGACCACAGCATGGCGGCTCCGAACCACGGAGTGGTTCAACATCGAAAAGCCCTGGGTAAACACCCAGGGACATGGGGCAATCCTAACTTTTCAACACCGGAGGTGTTGAACATCCGCCTTCTCACTTTCTCGACCCGATCTGGGCATGGGCCCAGGTTCGGCCCGAACTAAACTAGCCGCATCGGCAAGCCCGCGTCGGCCATAAACTGCTTGAGTTCCCGCACCGTGTAGACACCGTCGTGGACCAGGCTCGCGAGGAGGGCGGCGTCGGCTTTGCCTTCGGTGATGGCTTCGACGAGGTGTTCGGGCTTCCCCGCCCCTCCGCTTGCGATCACAGGGACGCTGACTGCTTCAGCGACGGCGCGCGTGAGGGCGAGGTCGTAACCCGCAAGGGTCCCGTCGCCATCCATGCTCGTGAGCAGAATCTCACCGGATCCTAGCGTAACCGCACGGGCGGCCCACTCGACCGCATCGAGCCCCGTGGGCGTGCGGCCCCCGTGGGTGAAGACCTCCCACCCATCCCCATCAATGCGCTTCCGCGCATCAACGGCCGTCACAATGCATTGGGCCCCGAACCGGCTCGCGCCCTCGGAGATCAGTTCGGGACGCTGAATGGCCGCTGTGTTCAGACTCACCTTATCAGCTCCGGCCAGCAGGGCATCTCGGATTGCCTCGACGGTCCTTATCCCACCACCGACCGTGAACGGAATGAAGACCTGTTCGGCCACCCGCTCCGCCAGTTCAATGACCGGCGCGCGGCCATCGCTGGAAGCCGTGATATCCAAGAACACGAGTTCATCGGCCCCGGCAGCATCGTAAAACTTGGCCAACTCGACCGGGTCTCCCGCGTCGCGGAGGCCCACAAAGTTGACGCCCTTGACCACGCGGCCCAGTTTGATATCGAGGCACGGGATAAGGCGAACAGATCTCATGAAGTCACTCGGATGATACGCAGGGCGATCGGGTTTTGGGTTTTGGGCTCGGGCTCGATCAGGAATCGAATGCCCAGGCGTTCGGTTTCGAACGACCGCAGAAGCATCTGCGACGTCCAACACGCGGCAGCAAACTCACCCACCAGCCCCTCGACAATGGTGCGCTGGTCGCTCGAATGAAGATGACAAACCATTTCATCTAGCCCCAATTTGGCCAGGCCCGCAGTGGAAACCGAAGCGTTCTCAGGATCGGGAATCGACCAAATCAAGCGCACATGGGTGTCGAAATCCGTCACATCGAGCGACTCCCGGAGCCGGGTCACCAGTTGCGACCGATCCCAAAAACGGTTTGCCGAGCGGTCATAGATCAACTTCGCCTCGCCCAACTCGGCATAGGCTTCAGCGGCGTGAAGGAGGAACTGGAGATGGCGCTTATCCAGCAACGGAACGTCGCTGATGAACCGCAAACGCACCAACGACTTGGATTCGGCCAGATACCGGAGCTGATCGGCGGTCGGCTCGACGGAATCCTCAAGGTCGGGCCGAAAGCAGGAAGCGTTCTTCGCCCGCAAGACCAAGCCGATATTCAGGCGGATATCCGAAAGCACGAGGCCCTCGGCGGTGTTGATTGGGGACCTCGCCCCCTTGCCGTAAGGATTCTCGCGCAGGAGCCGCTCCATCATCGCGTTCTGGGCGGGCAGATCGAGGCCAGGCAGGTAGACCCACAACTCGGTGTGCGCGAGAAACTTCGATTGGGTGCGCCGGGTGACGACCGCGTATCCCAGCACCAGGGCAAGGGCGAAGACGACCAGACCGACGAGAGGATTCAGGGCCCAACCCCCGCGAGCCACCGGCTCGCAAGCTCAAACTCGCGCCCGTCGAGCGAGGAATAGCAGGCATCGCAGAGCCCTGCTTCATTGACACGCTTGCGGCGGCAGAGCAGGCATGAGTCGATGCGGCGCGCGGTCATCACGAAGCGACGCTGGGAAAGCGCGTAAGCCAACTCGTCCCGCCGAATTCCCTCCGAGTTTTCGCGCTCCATCGCAAGAGTCTACCGATTGGCATCTGCGGTCAGTGCGGTAGCGGGAAATACGCGGTATTATTTCAGGAACTCCATCGGCGCCGTGCCCAAGTGGTTAAGGGGAAGGTCTGCAAAACCTTTATTCAGCGGTTCGATTCCGCTCGGCGCCTCCACTTCCCCCTCGATTTCCCGATCTACATCGGCTTGCGCGTGCGCGGAGGGCAGCTATCTGCGTTCGTCAACGGGTGCTTCTTGCGCATCGTGTCTAGCAGCTCCTGATAGAACACGAAGCCCGGGTCGGAAGAATCTCGCACCGGATTCAGGCCCTCCAGCTTGACCCCCATGGCATCGCGCAGCTCATCGCGCTGCACCAAACCGCGTGCCCGAAAGTCCTCATCGATGCCGGCGCGCCGCGCCAGTTCGGGCAGCCACCGGTGGGCATATTGCACGTGCGAGGTCTCGTCGATGATGTCGAAGAGCATCATCTCCGCCGACTCAAAATCGCCGCCATCCCGAAAGTCAGCGTAAGCCTCGTGCTTGACCACGAAGTGACCGGTCTCGGCGACCATACCGATGAAATAGACCGATTCGTAGAGGTCCTTGGCCGTCATCGGTGGAGCGAAAGCATCGATTCGAGCCCTCTCTTCGGGCTGGAGCCATTCGCCCGCCGCCTCACCGTCCGTACGTTTGGAGTAATGCGGGAACCCGATCTGGCCGAGGTCGATGCCAAAGTCCAGCAGCCGCGACATGCCACTGTCACCATGGCGCGATTCGTCCCACATGTGCCGGGCGAGGTCTTGGTGGAATTCGAACGGCATCGCATGCGCGTCCCAGATCCAGCGCAACTGGTCCTCGGCGAGGTTCATTTCGAGCATGTAGCCGTAGCACCAAAACAGCCTCCGAGCCTCGATGCTCGTCTCGAAATCAGCCTCGATGTAGGGCATGAAGTTTGGCGTAGGCGTAGGCTTCTCAGGATGGAAGGCGTTCAAGGGGAGCCGGAACGGCGTCCGGACGCCAACCGGTTGAGCATCACCGGGGCCACTCACCAACACCGCGATCGCTCGCTCAATCGCCTCCCGATAGCTCGCCGAAACCGAGTGCGGGCGCGATCTACGGCGCTCGCGCAGCCATAAGCGATGGTCATTCTTGATCCGCAGAATTTCCTGCAGAATCGCGACCGTCGGGGCATCGTGGACGGGGTGCGCGGCTTCGGCGTAGGCGAGATACGACCGGACGAGATAGTCATTGAGAATCTGGTAACTGCCATCAATCGCATCCTCAAACTTAGGCGCCAGCAGCACGGTGTTGGCAAGGGCTTCCAGACTCGCATGGACGGGGGCGGCAAGGTTGGTGTGAGTACCGGGGAATTGAACAAGCCTCTCGCGCAATCGCCGGACGATCTCGGATTGCTCCCAGACATGGCGTGACACGGCGACTTTATCAGCCCAAGCCTCATGCCAGCGGCCCCAGCCCGCGAGGATTCGAAACAGCGAAGTTTCGAGGTACTCCCACTCCGCCAACTGCTGGACAACCTTGGGCTTCTTGCCCGTCGTGGGGCTGATCTGGAGTTCGCGCACGGCCATTTCGCCAGCATACGCCGATGGCGTATCCTCTTTTCCATGGATTGTTACGAAATCTGGGTCGATCTGCGACCCGGAGTGAAGGACCTCGAGTTCGTCGCGGCCACCCAAGCGTTTCTGGGCCACCTGAAACAAGAGGGCCAGATCGCCGCCTACCGAATCCGACGGCGCAAGCTAGGATTCGGGCCTGAAGCCCTCGGAGAATGGAACATCACGATTGAGTGCGAGGGCCTGGCGCAACTAGACAGCGCGTTCCTGAACGCGGCGACCCGAACAGGCACCACAGAATCGCTCCATGGTGCCGTCTTCAGTCGGGTCATCAACTTCCGCTCCGGACTGTACCGAGACTTCCCGGATGCGGTCCGTGCCACGCCCTAAAGCGCCTTAGTTCTTCGCGGCCGAAGCGGCGGGCGTTGGCGTGGCGCTATCCACTTTGGCATTCGCGGGGCAGATCAGATAGACGTACTGGGCGATCTCTTCCCAGGTCCCTTCGTGCGCGTAGCCCACGCCTTGCATGAAGTAGACAATCTTGGCCCTTAGGGATGCTTCGCACTCCACGAGGTTCAGGATCTGCTGCTCGCCGCGCTTGATGCCATTGGCGGCGGCAACCGCATCGTCGAACGATGTGATCTTGTTCCTCACCGTGACGGTGTAGCGGACAGCCGTCCGGACCTGCAGTTCAGTGCGGGGGGCGGGAAATTCCGAACTCGGCTCCTCCGCCTCAATGGGCTCGCTACGCATGAGCCAAGCCGTAACACGACCGAGAAAACCGGTCTTAACCGGGGTTGCTGTGCCTTCCATTGCATTCTCCTTTTGGGTTCAACGGCGATCGCCGAAGAGTGCCGTTCCGATTCTCACGTGTGTCGATCCCTCTTGGATAGCCACGCAATAATCGCCGCTCATGCCCATGCTGAGCCATTTGCCCCCCACTTGCTGGTTGAGATCCCGCAGACGACGGAAGTAATCCCTCATCCCTTCGGGCTCCAGCAGCGCCGGGCCAATGGTCATCAGTCCACAGAACTGAACGTTTGAGTAGTTTAGGAGCATTTTTACAATTTCGTCAAGGTTTTTTTCATCGACACCCGATTTTCGTGCCTCTTGGGCAATATTCACCTCGACAAACACCTGCAAACCGGTGCGATTAGACTTCCCTATCTCCCTTAGCTGGGCCTCGTTGCACACCGTATGGAGCACGCTAAAGAGATTGGCCACGCGCTTAGCCTTGTTGGATTGCAGGTGACCAATGAAGTGCCAAACGACATCTTCGGGCATCGCTTCGACCTTCGGCTC
>JBMOJD010000047.1:0-25424 GCA_049317025.1 Fimbriimonas sp.
GAGATCGTGGAGCACGGCACGAGCGCGCAAGTCTTCACCGAGCCAAAGCAGCAAGCAACTCAGGATTACGTCTCCGGCCGGTTCGGGTAGTCGTGCGTTCTTTGTAGGGTCCAACGTACCGGGCATCCCGGTAAACTGATCTCATGGCCCTACAGAAGAAAACGGTACGTGACCTCAATGCCACCGGTAAGCGCGTCTTCGTGCGATGCGACTTCAACGTGCCGCTCGAAGAGGGCAAAATCACCGACGATCGGCGCATCCGCGAGGCTCTTCCGACGATCAAACACCTGCGCGACCAGGGTGCCATCGTCATCCTCGCCAGCCATCTTGGCCGCCCCAAGGGCGTGGACAAGTCGCTCTCGCTGAAGCCAGTCGCCGAGCGATTGACCGAGCTTCTCGGTGCTGACGTCCCCCTCCTCCCGGATTCCATCGGGCCCGAAGTGACAGACGCCATCGACGACGCCAAGCCGGGAGACGTCCTCCTCCTCGAGAACATCCGCTTCCACCCCGAGGAAGAGAAAAATGATCCAGCGTTCGCGACTGGGCTCGCCGCGCTCGCGGATGTCTATGTGAACGATGCCTTCGGCACCGCCCACCGCGCGCACGCCAGCACAGAGGGCATTGCCCACCACCTGCCGGGCTACGCCGGGTTCCTGATCGAGAAGGAGATCACTTACCTTGGCCAGGTCGTCGAAAACCCCAAGCGACCTTTCGTCGCGATCATGGGCGGCGCGAAGGTGAAGGACAAGATCGCCCTGATCGACAACCTTCTTCCCAAGGTTGACCGATTGCTGATCGGCGGCGGCATGGCCTACACGTTTTATCGCGCCATTGGCCTCGAGATCGGTGGATCGCTTCTGGATGAGAGCAGCCTCAACTACGCGGCTTCCCTCCTCACCGACCACCCCGACAAGATCGTGCTGCCCACCGACGTCGTGATCTGCCACACCCTCACGCCGACCTCGGAGACCACCGTGGTGCCGGTTGAACAGATTCCTGCCGACCAGATGGGTGCGGATATCGGACCGGCCACGCGTGTGCGCTTCGCCGAGATCATTAAGGAAGCGGGTACCGTGCTTTGGAACGGCCCCATGGGCGTCTTCGAGATGGCACCATTCGCGGCCGGAACCATCGCCGTCGCCAACGCGATGGCCGAAAGCGACGCGGTGACCATCGTGGGAGGTGGCGATAGCGCCGCCGCGGTCGAGAAGTTCGGGGTGGACGACAAGATGACCCACGTCAGCACGGGTGGCGGGGCCAGCCTGGAATTCTTGGAGGGCAAGGAACTCCCTGGAATCGCCGCCCTTCTGGACGCCTAAACCCGATGGCTCTGTGCCTTCGAATTGACTTGGACTATGTGCCTTGGGACACTCCCGATGCGCAGGAGTTTGGCCATGGCGAGCCCGCCATGGTCCTGAAACTGATGGAGTTCGCCCGCCACACGGGGGTGAAGTTCCACTTTTTCGCGTCAAACCGGGTCCTGCGCGCCTTCCCCGCCACCGTGGATGCCGTCCTCAACGAAGGGCACGACCTAGATTGGCTTAGCAAGCACCCGACTGAGGACGAACGATACGAAGAGGCGATCAAGCACTTTGATGGGCGCGGGCACGCGTTGGTCGGCTTGGCGGTTCGTGGTGAATGGCCCGAGGGAGCGGCTTCGCCTGATCAAGGGCTTAAGTTCCTGAGCGCCTTTGGCAAGCGAGCGCCAGAGGGCCTTCGGCTCTTCCCAATTGAGACCAAAGGCGACCGGGAAGCGGCCCGTTCCGGCGCGACCGCAAAGATCTGGACGGACGTCGTAAAGAAGCAAGTGCGGGACACCGCGATGCGGCGGTCGATGCTCACGGTTTGTCTGCGCCCCCAGGTCCTCGCCAAGTTTGACCCCAAGCTCACGCACCTGCGCGAGATCGTGGAGATCGCGACGGTTGCGCAGCTTCCTCTGCGCACCCTCCGCGACCTCATCAGCGAAAGCCCCTAGTTGTGATCAGCAAGGGCGAGCGCGCACATCGTGCGAATGCCCAGGCTCAGCGCGTCATCGTTGAAGTCGAACTCTGGAGTGTGAACGCCAGGATAATGCTCAACACCCTCGGGGACCAGGCCCAGCCAGTAGAAGCAGGCGGGCACGTGATGGCCGTAGAAGCTGAAGTCTTCCCCGCCCATGACCGGGGAGCATTCCTGCACATTCTCGGCTCCGGCGACGCTGGCGGCAATGCGGCGAAAGGCGGCGGTGGCATCGGGGTCGTTCACCGTCACGGGGTAGCCATCGCGCCATTCAATCTCGGCGGTCGCGCCGAAGGATGCCGCCACCGAGTGGGCGAGTTCGCGTAGCCTCTTGCCCGCCAACGCGCGCACGTCGGAATCCAGAGTCCGGATCGTTCCCACGAGTTTGCAGGTGTGAGGAATGATGTTTGAGGCGGTACCGCCCTCGATCTTGCCTACCGTCACCACGACCGACTCGATGGGGTCGACGTTGCGTGAGGCGATCGTCTGGAGCGCGAGCACCAGATGAGCCGCCACCACAATTGGATCGACGCCGACATGGGGCATGGCGGCGTGGCCACCTTGGCCCGCGATGGTGATGACAAAGTCATCGGTCGAGGCCATCATCGGCCCGACTTTTGTTGCTAGGACCCCAAGCGGGGTGAAGGGCGAGCAGTGCAAGCCGAAAATCATGTCGGCGGCCCAGCCGATGCGAGAGCCGTCGAGGGCGCCGTCCTCGCACATGCGACGGCCACCTGCCCCGCCTTCCTCAGCCGGTTGAAAGACCAGAAGCACATGGTTTGGGCGAACCGGCTCCTTGGCCAGCGCGCGACCCACGCCAAGCAAGATCGCGGTGTGGCCATCATGGCCGCATGCATGCATCACGCCGGGGGTCTCGGAGGCGTAGGGCTTTCCGGTCTTCTCGAAGATCGGCAGAGCGTCCATATCGGCGCGGATGGCGATGGTCTTCCCGCCGCCCTGGGTTGCCGGGATGTACCCGAGCACACCCGTACCACCCGCGAGGCCAGGCACGAACTCGATTCCGGCCTCGGCGAGGGCGGCTTGAACCTGGGCGGAGGTCCGCGTCTCCTTGTACATCAGCTCAGGATGGGCGTGGAGGTCGCGGCGGAAGGCAGTGATGGCTTCCAGGTCAGCATCGATCCGGTCGGTGAGAAGGCTCATGTTCCCTAGTATGACGGAGAGCGATCGAAGCTGAGCCGACGGTCAAATCCAGCGACTCATCACGGAAAAGTAATGGAAACAGAAAATCTCCATCGTTCTGGGAACCTTCCGCCCACATGGTTTGTTTCAATTCCTGCCTCTCAAAACCAGGAAAAAATTATGAAAACAACAACAATCCTTTTGGCCATCCTCGCCGTTACTGCTAGTTCGTACGCTTCCGATCCAGCGACTATCACTCTAAATGGTCGTGTCCGCGACTTCAAAATGCGAGGTACCGATGGTGGCCACCCGGACTTTCAGTGGAAGATTTCTGGTCTAAAGAAGGGAATGGTTGCAGGAAACCTTGATCAATTCGGGAAGCCTGTGTATGTTGGCAACGATAACCTTGGCGGCGTCACTTCTGCCAACTCGTTTAGCCAGTGGTTCCGAGATACTCCAAATGTCAACGATGCCTTCAACGTACCGGTTACGCTAACTCGGTCCGACAACGGAATCTATACCTACACGAACAATAGCTTCTTCGTGGCCGACGGCAAGGGGTTTGGCAACCAAGGTTACAATCACAACTATGCCTTCACGTACGAAGTCAACTCGACCTTCGGATACGATGCCAGCAAGAACCACACGTTCAAGTTCACCGGCGATGACGATGTGTTTGTCTTCATCAACGGCAAGCTCGCCTTGGACCTTGGCGGAGTGCACGGAGCTTCTAGCTCGGAATTCAAGCTGAACGATATTGCACCTACGTTCGGAATGGAAAGTGGCAAAAACTACAACCTCCAGGTCTTCTTTGCGGAACGACACACCTCGCAGTCGTCCTTCCGAATCGACACCACACTGCCTTTGAAGAATGCAGAAGTTCAGGCCGTTCCTGAGCCCGCTTCGATGGTAGCACTCGGTGCTGGAGTTCTCGCTGTTCTCCGACGCCGAAAGATGGCTAAGTAAGACTGGCTATCTCAGTGACCCCAGGCGTTGCCTGGGGGTCACTTTGCGTTATGCAGGCATGACCGCCCTCGCAGTTGGCGCGGCCGCAGTCATTCGACGCCGACTTTAAGAAGTGAGCCTACCGCGCAAGCAAAAGGTCCCGAGCGATCGCTCGGGACTTTTTGATGCGCAAGGTCAGCGCAGGAAGGCTTCGGCAAGGCCTGCATCGACAGCAAGGACCTGACCCGTCGTTTGCCCCAAACGGTCGCTGGCAAGCAAGTAGGCGGCATCGGCCACTTTGCCCGGAGTGACCGCTTGCTTGAGGAGCGTCCTTTGAGCATAGAAGCTCGCCAGAGCATCGCGCAACTCCTCATCACTCCACCCTTCCTCGAAAGGAATGTCGTACTTCTGGAGCGAGGAAATCACTCGATCACGCGGGAACATCTGCGATCCGGAAACCACGGTCGCGGGGGCTACGGCATTGACTCGGACGTACGGTGCATACTCGACCGCCAGCTCTCGCACAACGTGGTTGACTGCCGCCTTACTCGTGTCGTAAGCGACACTTCCCTTCTTTGCCACCACCGCATTCGCGCTGGAGACTAGGACCACCGAGCCAAGCAAGCCCTGCGACTTGATCGCTTTCGCCGCTTCGTCGGCCACAACCATCGATCCAAAGACATTGATATCATAGGTCTTCTTCCAAACTTCATCGAAGTTCGTGGCATCCGGGGCGATAAAAATCGCGGCAATGTTGATCACCGAATCGAGACCACCATACTTGAGGATTGTCTCCTCGATAGCCTTGCGAACCGATGACCTATCCGTGATATCCAACGTTTCGCCGTATACGACTTCCTTGCCAAACTTGGCTCGTAGCGAGGTGACACTCTCATCGACCAATGCCTTGTTTCGATCCGTGAGGACCAGAGTTGCGCCTTGGTCCAGAAGTCTCTCAGCGATGGCGTATCCAATGCCAGGGCCGGCGCCGATCAGGAGCACAATGCGACGAGACATCTCCTTTTCTGGCGGCTGTCGCTTCAGTTTCGCCTCTTCGAGCAGCCAGTATTCGATGTTGAAAGCTTCTTGCTCGGGCAGAGCCGTATAGGTGCTAATGGTTTCCGCACCATGCATGACCGCCACAGCGTTGCGATAGAATTCACCAGTTACTCGCGCCTCGGTTGGGTTCTTGCCGAAGCTAATCATTCCAACGCCAGGAATCAGGACCACGCTGGGGTTGGGGTTGCGAATTGCGGGCGAATCGGCGTGCTTGCAGCGCTCATAGTAGGCTGCGTAGTTCTCGCGGAACTCGGCCAGCTTCTCGTCGATCAGGGCATCGTCCGCATCGGCGTCCAACACCAAGGGTCGAATCTTCGTGCGAAGAAAGTGGTCGGGGCAGCTGGTTCCGAGAGCAACCAGCTGATCTCGTTTGGATCGACCAAGAAAGTCGAGCACTGCTTCCGAGCTGTTGATGTTGGCGATGAGCCGCTGACCCTGGAAAGTGACCTTGCCTCGAAGTTTCGGCAAAAGGCGCAGGAACACCTCGCGAGGATTGTGGTGCCGCTTGCCCACGACTTCGCCAAAGGCATGGGGCTTACCCTTGCCCCTTTCGGCGATAAACTCGGCGGCCTCGTTAATCAGTCGAATGGTCAGTTCGTAACACTCTTCCCAAGTGTCGGCCCAGCATATGAAGCCATGCGACGCCATCAGAGCAGAGTTGATGCCGGGCTTTTCGCGAATGAGATCACGCAGCATCAGACCAAGCTCGAATCCTGGTCGCTTCCAAGGAAGGTAGCCCATCTGCCCCTTGTAAACCTCGTCCATCAGGGTGCGCGCATCCAAAGCAGCTGCCACGGCGATCACGGCATCGGAGTGCATGTGGCTGACACATGGCGCGGGGACGTCGGCGTGCAACGGGGTGTCGATGGAAGGCGCAGCTGGGTTCAGGTTGAACGAGCACTGCGGATAGAGCGGCACGATTTCATCCTCATGCATCTTGTGGTCGTGAAATCGGGCTTCCAGACCGAGAACCTTGGCCTGATAGAGCGAAGCAAAGCCGTTCCGCTTGGCCATTCCCAGGTCGCCACCCGAACCCTTAACCCACAGGACTTCAACTTCCTCGCCCGTCAACGGGTCGACATCGAAGATCTTGCTGGAGGTGTTGCCGCCGCCAAAGTTCGTTATTCTCGGGTCAGAGCCGAGCAGATTGGAAGCGTAGATGAGCAGATCAACCGGGTCGGTGGGTGCTTTGGCAGGGTCCCAAAGGCTGGGAATGAGGTGCGAGGCTTCCTGGTTTGGCATGAGGTTCTCTCCCGTAGCCGAGACCGAGTTGATCCCACTCCGGTAGTTCAAAGGTACCCAATGAGTCACGGCGTTATCCGGGCCTCAACAATCAGTTGGCAGATTCCGGATAGGTTGCTATACTTCGCGAATGAAGTCACTCGCCGTAGATGTTGCCGTCGTCGCCTTGGTACTTGGTGTCACTGCCACAGTCCAGGCCGCCCCGATCGTGCGAGTCGTCGGGCAGAACGGTGCCAAGACCACCATCAACATCGCCCCGAACACGGAGACCTCAACGGGCAACATTGGCTTCACGACCAGCAGTCTGGCTGTGGACCCTTCCGGCATCCTCTACAGCGCAGACGGGGGAGGCAACCTCTACAACGTCTCGCTGGCGACACCTATCTTTGCGGGCTCCACGGGTTACTCCCAGATCGGTGACCTCGACTACGCGTCGGGCGGCCTTTGGGGCTTCAGCAACACAAACCAAGTGCTCTTCTTCTACAATTTCGGATCGTCCTCGGTCACGTACGCGGCGGCCATCCCCAGCCTGGCTTTCTACAACATCACTGGCGTTGCCTACAAGCCGTCCAACGGTTCGGTGTTCCTGAGCGGGAATTCAGGCAACAATGCCGACTACCTGTTCGAGGTTGCGAGCTCGTCCACGACCGCATCCCTTATCGGTAGCCTAGCCCAATCCGACTCGGCGAGCTACATCAGCGATATCGACGTCGCCCCCGACGGCACCCTGTACGCGATGACTTGGTTCCACCGCTACTTCTACACGGTCAACACGACCACGGCAACGACCACCTTCGTTAGCATGGGGCCGCACCGCGACGTAACGGGAATGGCGTTTCGCGTCGTCCCCGAGCCAGCGTCGCTCGTTGCTCTCGGAGTAGCGACGGCCATGTTCCTCCGCCGCAAGCGCTAACCCGCGAGAACCCGTTCGAGGGCAAGCGGTGCCTGCCAGCCGTCCCAAATGGGGCGGCCTGTCGTCGCCTCTCGGCGGTCCAGATAGATCTCGAGGCCGTTGCCGTCGGGGTCTTGGAAGTAGATCGCCCAAGAGATGCCGTGGTCCACGGCGTCCACGCGCCCGTGCTTTTCGGCTTCGTGATAGGCAAGCGCGAGTTCGGCAGCGGTGTCAACTTCGAAGGCTACATGGTACAGGCCGACCGAAAACGGAGTGGGCGGCCGTGCCTCCAGACCGAGGGCCTGCAGCGCAAGGCTGTGGTGAATCTTGCCATCCGAAAGGAAGGCGAACGAACCCACCTGCTCCGTGACATTTAGGCCAAGAATCTCCTGATAGAACTGGATCGAGCGATCGAGGTCGCGCACCTTGAGGTGAATATGGCCGAGCCGGAGCGGTTTCATCCTCCCAGGTTACACCGCGCAGAAATCGGCCGATTGGCGGGATATCTAACGTCAACCACTCCTGCGTCAACTAGTGCTGCAGGCTCGGAACCCACGCGGTCGTCCGCCCGCCCACGGCTTCGCGGACGATCTGCTCGCCCCCGATCTGGTCAGTTCCCTTCTTGCCGTCCCACCGGACATGGAAGAGCCAATCCTTAGGAAAGAGGTCATGGTCGGCCCCGGCATCGACGGCTTTGGTCAGAATATCGGCCAGGTTGTCGATGAGGCGCTGGATTTCGTCTTTGTCCAGAGTTCCGCCAAGTCGCTTAGGGGCAATTCTGGCTTGGTAAAGCACTTCGTCGGCGATCCAGTTCCCAACGCCGCAAAAGATGGTTTGGTCGAGAAGGACGGCCTTGATCGGGGCCTTCTTGCCTACCAGCCTTGCCGCCAAAGTTTCGACGGTCCACGGATCATCGAACATGTCCGGGCCGAGTTCGTTCAGTTTCTTCTCGTTGGCGGGCAAGCCGCCGAGCCATAGGCGAGCCAACCGGCGGCCATCGGTGAAGGCGATTCGCTCGCCATCTTCGGCCTCCAGGAGCAGCTTGAGAAACCGGGGACGGCCCTCGGGGTCTTCGAATGGTGCCTCGCCATGCTCGCGCAGGCGGATCGTGGGTTTGCCCAGCTGACGAATCCAGCCTGCCATGCCCAGATGGCCGTAGACCCAGGGCATCTCGTCCAGTTCGAGCCACCAGGTCTTCCCTTTCCGGCCCACCTCAACCACTGTCCGCCCAATCAACGCCTGCCGAATAACCTCGGGGTCAACGCACTTCAAAACGATCTCATCGGGTGGGACTTCGACGGCGACGATCTTTTTGCCGCCCAGGGCACGGCGCAAAACTCGGCGCACGGTTTCGACTTCTGGCAACTCAGGCACGGTTGAGATGGTAGCGCATCGTGACCGAAACAGGTGAGGCTGGTACCCTAGGGGGCATATGACTCGCACAAAAGTAAGCACGGCCCATGCGCCCGCCGCCATTGGCCCCTATAGCCAAGGCATCCAGGCCGAAGGTCGATTCCTCTTCCTCAGTGGCCAAACTCCCCTCCGGCCCGACGGCACCATCGTCACTGGCGCGATTGCCGACCAGGCTACGCAATGCCTTGAGAACCTAAAAGCCGTCCTTGCCGAAGCTGGCCTGACCACGGAGAACATCGTGAAGAGCACGATCTTCCTCAGTTCGATGGCCCACTTTGCCGAGGTCAACGCGGTTTACAAGACCTACTTCCAGGGCGACCCTCCCGCGCGTTCGACCGTCGCCGTGGCTGGCCTCCCCCTCGGCGTCGATGTGGAAATCGAAGCCATTGCGGTGTACTAAGTTTGAGTGAAACTCGCGTCGGAATCGTCGCCGTCCTCGGGAAGCCGAACGTCGGCAAAAGCACACTGATCAATGCCATCGTCGGCCAAAAGGTCTCGATTGTCAGCAACAAGCCCCAGACCACCCGCCGCCGGGTAATCGGAATCGCCAACGGCACCAGCCACGTGCCCGACCCGGCCCAACCCAAACCCACCGAAATCGGCGAGCCGATCCCGACCGTCGAGGCGAACTTCCAGATCGTCTTCCTCGATACGCCGGGCATTCACGAGCCGCACACCCAGCTGGGTAAGGCGATGGTCGACCATGCCCGTGCCGCATTGACGGATATCGACCTCCTCCTCTTCGTCGGCGATGGCTCGCACCACCCGGGTGAGCAAGACCAACGGATTGCGTCGTTAATCGCCGCTCACCGCAAAGAGCGACCGACCACGACTTTGCTCTGCCTGAACAAGATGGATTTGCTCAAGGCTTCCGATGTCGAGCGCAACATCGAGGCCTTCCAGACCTTGATCCCATGCGACGATTACATGCTGACCACCGCGACCACCGGCATCAACATCGACAAGCTGGTGGCCCAGATCGTGGAGCGTTTGCCCGTCGGCGAGGTCATGTACGACGAGGACGAATTCACCGACCAAAGCAGCCGGTTCCTCGCCGGTGAGCTTGTCCGCGAGCAGATCCTTCGTGCAACACGCGAAGAGATCCCGCACTCGACGGCCGTTATGGTGGACACCTGGGAGCAGGAGCCCCATATCCTTCGTATCGGTGCGACTATCCTCGTCGAGCGCAGTAGCCAGCGCGGAATCATCATCGGTAAGGGCGGCCAGTTCCTCAAAACCATCGGCACCAAGGCGCGCGAAGAGATCGAAAAACTGCTCGGAACCAAGGTTCACCTTGACCTTCATGTTAAGGTTAGTGAAGACTGGCGACAAAATCCACGCATCTTGCACGAACTCGATTACGATCCCTCGTAAAGTTGCCACAATCGGGGCGTGGGTCGACGAAGCACGGCATGGATCACCTGGGTAGCACTCGGGAGTGCGGCTGTCTTCTTGATTCTGGCTGGCCTCGTGGCGGCAGGTGTGGCCCGTCTCAATCCCGCCTGGCTTTTGGTTTCAAGCGCGTCGATCCTCGCGCTGCTCGGGATCAAAGCCCGGTCTACTCTGACTGAACAACTGGAGATGCTCGTCGAGCGCGGCAGCCAAAACGAGCTTCTCCAGAGGCAGCTGGAAGAGCAACGAAACGCCATCGACTCGCTCGCCGATGGCCTTGACGTGGCCCTCTTCATCACCGACTCGCGCGGCCAGGTCCTGTACGCGAACCGGACCGCAAGGCAGCTTTTCGCCTTCGATCAACCGATTGGAAGGTCTTTGCTCGCGGTAACGCTAAGCTACGACCTCGAGCAGCTCGTGATCGAGGCCTTTCGCCTAAACCAAACGCTCGGAGCAGAACTCTCGTTTACCTATCCCGAAGAGCGGATTGCCCTCGCCAAGGCGTGGCCCCCCGGAGAGGGCGGCACGCGCGTTTTCCTTTCTCTGATTGAGATCACTGACTTGCGTCGCCTGGAACGCATTCGTCGCGACTTTGTCGCCAACGTCTCCCATGAACTGCGAACCCCCATGACCGTCATCCGAGCAATGGCCGAGACTTTGCAAGATGAACTGGACCCCGATGACGCCCTCTTTGTGCGCTATCTCGCCAAGATCATCGACGAAGTGGACCGCCTCTCGGCCATGACCCAGGACCTGCTGGTACTCAGCGCGGCGGAGTCAAATCCAGTCCGAAAGTTGGCCTGCAACCTCGCCGACGTTTTCGCCTCGGTGGTCCAGCAACTGAACCCGAAGGCGCGAGAAAAGGACCTGACCCTCACCTACCGGGGACCGAAGGACTGCATCATCGAAGCCAACCCCGCCCAGATGACGCAGGTGGCTTTGAACCTGGTCGACAATGCCATCAACTACACCGCCGACGGCACGATCACTGTCGAGCTGACCCGGCACGAAACCGAAGTTGAAGTGAGCGTGACAGACACGGGCATTGGAATCCCCGTTGACCAACAGACCCGAATCTTTGAGCGGTTCTATCGGGCCGATCGCGCTCGGTCCCGAGCAACCGGCGGGACCGGTCTGGGCCTTAGCATCGTGAAGCACATCGTCGAAGCCCACGGCGGTCACGTCTCGGTCAAGAGCAGCCTGAACAAGGGGTCCACGTTTACGGTCTCGCTGCCGGTCGGCGACTTGGTCGACGGACCCCGCTCTACGAGTTGATTTCCGGTCGAGTGTAGGTTGAGCCCGTGGATGTGCGGTTCAGGCGACCAGAATCCACGAGCTCCCGACGCAGGTGCGCCCGGTCCTTCCACCAGTGCCAGGCGTCAAGAATCTCCCCGACTTCGCGCTCACTGTAGGACTTGCCGACATCAAACTTTGAGGCCAAGTAGTCCAGCACCTCTTCGCGCGCAGACGGTTTGGCGGGCCAGAGCTTCACGAGGCCATTGGCATCGAGATATCGGGCCAGAAGTGGCTTCTCGGGCTCCATATGCTTCATGCTACCGAGGTGAGCGACGAGATGCAAGTTCATGCCGAAACGGACCTGCTCAAGCGCCGGGCTGCTGGCATCTCGCTGGCCTACAACTCCGTTCTTGCGGTGGTGAAGCTCGCGGGAGCGGTCCTCACCGGGTCGCTTGGTCTCTTTTCCGAAGCCGCCCACTCGGGGGTGGACGTCTTTGCTTCGCTCATTGCCCTCGTAAGCATTCGCGCGGCCGCGCAGCCGCCGGATGATGAGCACCCCTATGGTCACGGAAAGATCGAAGCCATGGCGGCACTGGCTGAGTCCACGCTACTTGTCCTGATCTCGCTCTATGTCGCGGCTGAAGGCGTGCAGCGATTCATCGGCGGTTCCGAACTGAAGCAGGTGCAGATCGGCATCTACATCATGGCCGCCAGTTGCATCACGAGCCTCATCACCTCGCGGCACGTGGATGGCATTGCCAAAAGGACGAACTCAATGGCCCTACGCTCGAATGCCCAGCACTTGATGGTCGACTTCTGGACAAGCCTCGGCGTGCTCGCGGCCCTTGGGATCACGATGGCAACGGGCTGGCGTCAAGCTGACTCGGTATTCGCAATCTTGCTGGCGGTTTGGCTCGGAGGCAACGCCTATAAGCTCGGGCGCGAGGCATTCGAAGAGCTGATCGACCGCCGGATTGAGGCGGAAGAGATTCTTGCCATCGAAGAGACAATTCGCAGCACCGATGGCGTCCTCGGCTTCCATAAACTCCGGACCCGCCACTCGGGCCACTGGCACTACGTGGACGTGCACATCGTCGTGCCGCGCGACTGGTCCGTGGTCCAGGGCCACGACGTCGCCGACGCGGTGGAAAAGCGACTCCAGGCCACCCTCGCTCCATGCGTGGCGGTGGTGCACGTCGATCCATTCGACGAGCATCAGAAGCTGACGCCTTAGCCTGCTCGCGGCTGGCGGCTTGCGGCTCGGAGTGTCCTCCCCTCCCTCGCCGCGTCCCGCGTCCCGCGTCAGGCGCGCCCCGCGCCCTCCCCCTAATGCTTCCCTTGATCCAGCTGAACCATCGTGCCCATCAGCGTCTTCTCCGCCGAATCGACATTGCCCGATTGAATCGCGCGCAGGGCCATGGTGACCTCTTGGGCTTCGCCCGTGCGTCCTTGCGAGACCAAGAGCATCTGCGTCTTCTGGAGCTCAGCGACCGCACCCATCTGCGTGATCATGCCCGTCTTGAGGCCCATCACCGTTCGTTCCACCGCACGCGAAGCGGCGACCAAATCGGCAGCTTGGCGCACGCGCGGGTTCACGGGGGCCGAGTAACGAGCGGCATCAGCCGTGAATTCCATGACGAAATCCACGTTCACCGATTGCTGCTGGCCCGTCGAGAGGTCCTCGTAGCTCAACTTTCCGCTCGCCACGCGATAGTGCCCGAGCGGGTGGTTCGGAAAGTCGAAGTCGAAGACCTGCTCAAGGGTGGACCCGCGTTCCATGTCTGTGAGTGGAATCGAGATTTCGCCGCTTGAGGCAGTTTGAGGCGACCGCATGGTGACCCAGCGGGCAAGCTTCACCGTCAGCTTGAGGTTACGCGCCGTGACGGTCATCAGCTTCTCTAGCTCGGTGCGGAAGACTTCGGGGATCATCTCGGGGCGAGGGATGTAGTAGTAGTTGCCGCCCGCCTTCTTGGCCATTGAGGCAAGAAGTTCTTCGTTGTAGTCCGGACCGAATCCGAGGAAAGTCACGGAGATTCCTCGCTGTTTGATTTCACCCGCATGGGTGACGAGGGCACTGAAGTCCTTGATGCCCGCCGTGGGGTCGCCGTCCGTCAGCACGACCATTCGGGTCGCGCGGCCCGGCTCCGAAATCGAACTCACTTGCTGGCAGGCCAGCGCGAGGCCATCGTACAAATTGGTGGTGTTCCCGGGCTGCAACCTTGCGATGCCATCCTTGATCGGCTGCTTCGCACTCACGCGCTGAGGCGACATCAGCACATCGACGGTCTCTTCGAAAGTCACGATGCTAAGTATGTCGTTGGGCGAAAGCATGTCCACGACGTACGAGCACGCTTGCTTGACGTATTCCAGCGGCGCACCCTCCATCGAGCCGGATCGATCGATGACCAAGCACAAGTTCAGAGGAGTTCGCCCAGTCGTGCCCGTGAAGCCAGCCGGGGCGGTTCCCCCAGCATTGATCTGGAGCAAGAACTGCTCGCGTGCGGGTCCGTTCGCCATGGTGGCTTCTCGACTCGGGACCACTTCAACGGTGAACCCGGCATCCGCGACACCCATGGCCGCCATGGCCGTGGTCTTCAGAGGGTCGAATCCGGCCCCCATCGCCTGGGTCTTCAGGGGGTCGAAGGCACCCATTGCCTGAGTGCGCATCGGGTCGCTGGTGAGCATCGTCTTGTTCTGGTCCATGGGTTTCTCTCTTTCTTAGCTTCGTTCGACTCGGAACTGGGTTGAGCCGATTTTCACGACGTCGCCAGGATTGGCGAGGGCTTGCGTGACACGTTGGTTGTTGACGAACGTGCCGTTGGTGCTGTTCAGATCTTGGACGCCGAGGCCATGGGGCTGCGGCGAGATGTTCGCGTGGCGGCGAGACGCCTGGGTGTCGTAGCTCATCGGGATCGTCATTCCCTCGCGGCCCAAGTCGGCGGGCGCGTGGATCGGGAATCGCTGGCCCGTCAGCGGGCCATCGAGGGCGACCAATGCGAAAGTCGCCGCTGCGGGCATCGCGAACTGCGTCGGGGCCATTGGCGCAGGTTGGGGCGACATGATCGTGGGCATCGAGGGGGTGGGCATTGGGCCCGACACCGTGTTGAAGGGCGGCAATCCCGAAGTCGGGTAGTTCATGGTTGCGGGAATCGGTGCGCTCATGTAGGCTTCCGGCCCTCGCGCTGGTGCTGCACTGTTTTTGGTCAGGAACTCCAAGGTCGAACCCCCAATCTGGATCACCGATCCCGGCATTAGGACGGCCTGCTGCACACGTTGGCCATTCAGGAAAGTCCCGAGCGTCGATCCACCGTCCACGAGCAGCCACTGACTTCCCTGCTTCTGGATCATGGCGTGCATCGGGGCGATATTCGGGTCGCCAAAGAGCGGGATGTTCGCGCCCTCGCTGCGGCCAATGAAGTTCTGCGCCGCGTCCAGCGACCATTCCTTGCCTTCGTTTCGGCCCAGCCGCAGGCGAATCCAAGCACTTCGTGCGAACCGTTCGACCAGCCCGATGAAGAGAGCAATCGCCCCGCCAAGCAGGAGCCCCATAAGCCCACGCGAAAGTCCGCCGACTTCGCCCGTCTGCTGGCCGCGCATTTGGAGCACGAACTGGCCAACAATCATGCCGAGAGGGTCGAACGCGGCCCCGGCAACGAGGCCACCGAGGAAGCCACCAATTGCGCCTTGGGTGAGGCGTTTCAGGTTCATGGTGCTGGCGCCGATGCCCATCCCGAGTCCCAAGCCAACCGAGGCCAGCACCGCCATACGAACCGGCATCTGAAGCAGGAGAACGCCACTTTCGAGCGCCCCGGGCGCGATCTTCTGAATCACCCCACCGATGCCATAGCCGAACGAACCACCGATTGCGCCAAAGAACAAGCCCGCGACCAATCCCCGGACGGTGTGACGAGTGCCCCCCTGCAGGTAGCCGCTAAGGCCCCCGATCGCGGCCCCGATGGTGCCAGAGAGAGCGAGAAGGAATTGGCTCTCCCAGATGAACCAGCGCGGATCAGCGTACTGGGTCGGCGCGAAGGGTTCGAAAAGGGCCCAGATCGCGAGCCCCGCCACCGCACCGACTAGTGTTCTGAAAAGTAACGATCCCACTCATCCCTCATATCGGAAGCGGACACTTCCGAACTGGACCGCATCTCCGTGATTCAACGGCGACTGTCCTGCAACCTTGACGCCATTTACGAACGTTCCGTTCGTGCTGCCTAGGTCTTGGACCACAACACTGTCACCCGACCGCACGACCGACGCGTGGCGTCGGGACACGGTCGATTCGCCGAGCAAACTGAGGCCAAGGCCAACCTCTCGGCCCACCTCGAGGGTTCCGGGCCCGATAGTCAGGACGTCGCCATTCTCGGCGATGAGCCGAGGGTTTCCACTGGGTGCGCTCGCGACCGGGGCCTGAGCAAAGGTGGGCGCGGCCACAGGATCGGGAGCACCGGGATCGAGGACGATCTTTTGCACCGGCATCGGGGTTGCGGGCGGGGTGACGACGGGATCAGCGTCGGCCATTGGGGCATCACTGGGCTTGGGAATCTGCACACCAAGCTTTTCCAACTGGGGGCCAACGACGCCGGGATTGTCGCGGATGTACTTCAGCAAGAAGTAGCCCGCCGCAATCGCTCCCGCGAGGAAGATGAGATAGACGATGAAACTGCGGAACCCTGCCCCGGGGTCGCTTGGTTGCTTCGCCGCATCGGTAGCGGTCGCGGCGGAGCCACTCGGTGCGGGGCCGGAAGTCTTTGGCTCACCCTCCGCTGATGCTGAAGTCGCCCCAATCGTCTCCGTGGTCTCCGGCAATGAGATCCGGAGCAAAGGCTCAGGTTGGGGCCGTTCGAGGGCGAGGTCGAATTCCTGCACGACCGGAGTCGCCTGCTTGCCGTCGCTACGATACAGGACCTCGACCTTCACCCGACCAGGGGCGACATTTCGGAATCTGGCTTCGCCATTCGCGTCCTGATCCAGCAGCTGAAGCTGATCACCAAACTTGATGCTAGCCACCGCAACCGGCTTGCCTTCATGCTCCAAGGTCACCCTGACCGAAGCGATCTTGGCAAAGTCAGCCTCAGTGAAGGTGTCCTTCCCGGCCTTGATGTCGGCGAGCTTGCGCGCGGCAAGGTTGCCCGTTTTGTCGTCTTTCACCAAGACGAATGTGCCCTTCGGGTCCTTCAGAATGGCCTCGGGCTGGGTGGATTTCTGGAAGTTTGTCGGTGGCGGTTCGGTCGCGGATTGGCCGACCCAGATCGACCGGGGCGATCCGTCTGGGAGCTTGATGGTGTAGTCCGACTGGGCACAAGCCGACGAAACCAGGCACACAGAACCCACTAACAGCGCAAAAAACTTCACGATGCTACGATTCTAGCCCGAGCTTTCGGCAAAGCCTTCGCCACATCGGTGGCGGTGTAGCCAATTGGGCCAATTTCTTCGGCACAAATGTCCGCCGAGAGCCCATGCCAAAACATTCCGCAGCAAGCCGCGTGGTAGGTCGGTAGTTGCTGGGCGAGCAGCGCGCCAAGGACGCCCGCGAGTACATCACCCATGCCCCCCGAGGCTTGGCCAGGGTTACCGGTCTGGTTCACCATCAACGGCTGATTGGGATCGCCGACGATGCTGTACGGCCCCTTGAGCAAGACCGTGCGGCGGTACGACTCGGTGGCCTGTACGACCGTCTGGAATCGGTCAGCCTGGACTTCAGCCGTCGAGCACTGCATCAGGCGGCTCATCTCGCCCGGATGGGGTGTCAAGATCGCCGGACAGTTGGGCAATCGCACGCCATGCGAAAGCGCATTGAGGGCGTCGGCGTCGATGACCGCCGGCTTCGTCCAGTGCTCCCATACTCTGGAAAGGAGCTCCAAAACCGCATCATCGTGGGTCAGGCCGGGGCCAAACACGGCGGCATGGCATCTAGATTGGAGGTTCAAAATTTCTTGGTACGCCTCCGGGCAAAGAACGCCGTTCTCCTCCGAAAGCGGGTGCAAGATCGCCTCGGGAATCTGGCTCGCGACCGCGCTGCAGACTTCGCGAGTTCCCGCGACCGTCACCAGCCCGCTCCCGCTGTGAAGCGCGCCAAGTGCGGACAGCGATGCCGCACCCCGGAACCGCTGGCTCCCCGCGACAATCAGTAGGTGGCCGTTCTCACCCTTATGGCTGGCGCGTAGCCGTTCGGGCAGGAGGCTCGCGACCGACTCGCGATCCACAAGGCGCGCATCCGTCGGTTCGTTCAGAAGGACATTTGGGTAGCCGATATCTGCCACCGACCAGTAGCCCGAATGCTCCAGGCCAATACCTTGGAAAAGGAACGGCTTCGGCATGCCAAACGTGATGGTCCGGAGGGCCCAGACGCTCTCGCCCAGCTCCTCGCCGGTATCGCAGAGGATTCCGCTCGGGACATCAACCGAGACCACCGGGACGCCGCTCTCGTTGATGGCTTCGATGGCCGTCTTCACCGGTCCACGCACTTCGTGCGAGGCCCCAGTACCCAAGAGCGCATCCACGATCAGGTCGCGACAGCCTACGCAGTCTGCCTTTCGCGCCCAACGAGCATCGGAGAAGAAGATCGGTTCCAGGCCTCTCAGCTTCGCAATTCGGTACTGCTCGGCGGCTTCGGGGCAGAGGTCCCGCTCTTCTCCCGCGACCAAACACTCGATGTGATAGCCCCGCTCCAAGGCGAGACGTGCGACGACGAAGCCATCGCCACCATTCTTGCCCTTGCCACAGAAGACCGTTATTCGTCCGGTGCCTGGCAAAATCTCTTGAACGGCGTCGAAAACCGCCATGCCCGCCCGCTCCATCAGGACGACGGCACTCAGACCAAACTCCCGTTCGGCCCGCTCATCCACCCTTTTGCTACGGTCTGCGGTTGCAATCCACATCGTTTCGTATCCGACTGACACCGTTGTTGGCAGTACCATGCGCTCTACGAGGCAGGTTTAGATTCTGTTACCGCTTGAACCTGGTGCAGCCGGATCGTGCCCCCGCAACGAGCGTGGACATAGACACGATTCTTGGCCAGACGCCGACTTCGAATGATCTTGGCCCCACACTTTTTGCATAGGTAGGTCACCTGCTGGCGGGCCATATTGCGCTCGACTTCGTAGGTGTGGTGGACTTTGGGTTCCGCCCCGAGGTCGCGCATGGCCTGTTGCCACCCGCGCCCGTGCCCAGCTCCGGCCCGGCCGTGCCGGACATATGAGAGCAGATGGGCATATTCGTGGATCAGAGTATCGCGGACCATCGCCTCGTTCTTCAGCACCGTTCGGCTGAGGGCGATGCGCCCGACCTTGAAGTACGCGATCCCTGCCGAAACCCGGAGCCCCTTCCATTGAATCTCCGGGGTGTAGCCCAGGGGAAAGGCTTCCATAAGCTCCTCCAGCAGCTTCTCGGCAAGGAGCTGCAAGGTCAAAGATGGACACCCAAAGCCGCAAGCTCGGCCCGAATCTGGGCCGAAGTGTCGCCTCGGAGGTCAATTGAACGCGCAATCCAACCACAAGACTCAGCCGCCCGAACGTTCGCCACGGCATCGTCAAAGAACAAGATCTCCTCGGGCGCAAAGCCAAATTGCTCCTGATACTTCCGAAATATCGCCGGGTCCGGCTTCGCCAAACGCACTTGGAACGAGGCGAGCCGGTGGTCGAGTTGCTGAATCGCGGGAAAACGGTCGCTCACGAGCTCGGCCCAGTGCGGAGCATTCGTGTTCGACAGGCATCCCGTCGCCAGTCCCGCCGAGCGGATATCCCGCACGAGTTCCAAAGTGCCCGGGTACGGCTCGATCAGCATGTGGGCATGGATTCGTGCCGCATCTTCCGAAGTGCATTCCATCAGGCCAGCCAGGGCCACGATGTACGCCTCGAACGTAATCGCGCCTTCTTCATACCGGACGAACGGCGGAAAATCACCACGTCGAATATCCGGGGATAGTGGCGATGGAATTCCCGCCGCCGTGGCCATCTCGCCCCAGGTCTGGCCGATTCGAACCAGAACGCCGCCAAGGTCGAAGCAGACGAGTCGAATTTGGCCCATTACGTCTGAATCTTACCAAGTGAACCGCCCATGACCAATAGTCCTAGAGGGTCCTAGGCGGTCCCAAACTTGGCCCCTGCGCTGGGCCAGGGCCGTACAATACCGGTGTCTTCTTCAAGGAGACACAAACATGAACAAAAACCGAATACTGAGCTGGGAGTCCCACCTCATTGTCCAAGCGACCGAGGGTGATCCCGTCGCTTACGACCTGCTCTCGGATCTTTACCGACCGACCTTAACGCACTTAGCGATTCGAATGCTTCGTAACTCGGAAGATGCTCAGGATGCCGTGCAAGACACGCTACTCAAGGCCTTTCGCGCCCTCGAAGACTTTGACCCTTCCCGACCACTTAAGCCGTGGTTATGCCGAATTTGCACCAACTGTTGTGTCGACATCATTCGTTCGCGTCAGCGAGAAAGTGAGCCGCTAGAGGCTTACGAACACTCGATTTGCGATCCTCAGAACGTCGCCCTCGAAGCCGAAGATTCGATCCTCGGCGGGCACGTCGATGAAGCCATCCGGCGACTGCCCGAGACCTATCGGCAGATCGTGGTGATGCGCCACGTGAACCACATGGAGGTCAACGAGATCGCCGCAAAGCTGGACCGGCCCGAAGGAACCATCAAGAGCTGGCTCTATCGGGCACGCGCAATCCTGCGCAAGGACCTCCAATTCGTCGCCGGCCTCATGTGACCCTTACTCCGTTAGGAAGTCACGAAGGGCCCTACCCTGAATCTCTCCATCTAACAAGAAAGCATCATGTCCATACGGCAGGTCAATGCGCTCGAGGCGCGCGGGCCTGCCGGCAGTTTTTGCCATCTCCAAAAGCTTCTCGCTCTGGTGCAAGGGATAAATCCAGTCGCTGGTGAATCCCGCAAAGAGATACTCGCTCTGACTCATCTCTAAAGACTGGAGATCGTAATAATCGATCGCCCGGGTGAGCACGAGCAAGCTGTTGGCGTCAAACCTTTGCGTGAATTTCTCTCCCTGGTAGCTCAGGTAGCTCTCCACCTGAAACTCAACCCCTAGATGGTAATCGAACTGCGGCTTGTTGCGCAGTTCCCGGCCAAATTTGGCTTCAAAAGCTGCTTCGGAAAGAAACGAAAGGTGCCCAATCATCCGCGCCACGCTGAGTCCACCCACCGGCGGCTGGTCGGCGGGATAATCCCCGCCCCGCCAAAACGGATCGCGCATGATCGCCTGGCGCGCGGCCTCGTTGAAGCCGATTTGCATGGCCGAATGCGCCGCACCACTGGCCGTCACAAACGCCTTTCGGACACGACCCGGATGGCGCACCGTCCACTCAAGGGCCTGCATCCCGCCCATGCTCCCGCCCGCGACCGCCCAAAGCACGTCTATTCCCAGCGAATCGACAAGCCGAATCTGCATCTCCACCATGTCGCCCACGGTGATGATCGGAAAACGCGACTGGTATGGTCGTCCATCGGGGGCCAAAGACACCGGCCCGGTCGAACCTTGGCACCCACCCAGGACGTTGGAGCAGATCACAAAGAACTTCTCGGTATCGATGGCCCGACCAGGCCCCACCAGGCGGTCCCACCACCCAACGGCATGGCTATCGCCGCTTAGGGCGTGGCACACCAAAATCGCGTTATCACGGGCGGCATTCAGGGTCCCCCAGGTCTCGTAGGCAACGGTGACCTCGGGAAGATAGCCCCCGGCCTCGCACGTGTATTCGCCCGCTGAGAACCACTGGCGCGCATCGGACGAAGGCGCCGTCCGCTCGTTTTCGCGAAAGAGGGCGGGATCGACTTCCATGCTCAGTTCAGGCCGCCATACACATTGGTGGGGGGCTCGCCATCGGGGTGGTGTTGCACGTGGACGTCCCAAACGCCACTGTCGCGGTCTTGCCAGTTCGTCACTTCGCCCGCCAGCCTGGCTTCGGCAAGCTGATCAAAGTTTAGGTCAGCGACCACAACACCCTCTTCGTTAAGCTCAGTTTCCCGAAGGATCGCTTCGACCGGGAAAGGCTCGACCGAGGGCGCGATAATCGCACTCGATCCCCAAGTGCTCGGAACGGGCTCGCGACCAAGGTCGCCCAATAGGCTCGCGTGCACCACGAAATTCTGGTTCTCGACCGCTCGGGCAAGGCAACTCCAGCGCACGCGCTGGAATCCGCGCTGCGTCTCGGTCCAGGCGGGCACGCAATGCAGGAGCGTCCCCTTGTCGGCCAAGGCTCGCGCTGCCGCCGGAAACTCCGAGTCGTAACAAACCGTCACGCCCGCATAAGGGGCGAACATCGAAAGACCTTTGCCCGGCTCCAAACCCCAGACGTCCCGCTCGTAGGTCGTGAGGTTGTTTTTCTCGCTTAGCACCAGCTCACCCGAGGCTTTCGCAACCGCGCAAACGTTGCGAATGCCGGTTTCCGAGTTGCGAAAATGCGAGCCGCCCACGATGGTCATGCCGCTGTTGCGGGCAATGCGGAGAAGCCACTCCTCCAGCGCTTGGGCGTACTGGACCAAGAACCGGGGAGCCTGCTCGGCAGACAGGTCGCGGGCCAAGGGGAGGAGCTCAAGCACGTGCAACTCTGGCAACACCACAATCTGAGCCCCCTCGTCGTGGGCGGCACTCACGAGGTCATGCAAATGGCCAAAGTAGGCGCTGTCACCGCGCAATCCGCGCAACTTCCACGCAACCGACGCCACGCGCACGGTCAAGGTCGCCACTCCAAGATCGCGCCCGCATTATGAGATTCGCTATCTTCCATATAGTCTCGAAAAACCCCCTTGTATTGGAGGTCAAAGCGTAAAAGCGGCGTGAGGGTCCGGTCGGTGGCTTCCCCCGCGACCACGGCGTCGGCGAATTCCTCCGGAGTTCCGTGGTTAGTAAGCTCCCAATCGGCATAGTCGGGAATCCGGCAAATCGTGCCGTAGGCCAAAGCGCCATTGGCGCGCACCCAATCAAACCGAGCCGCATAGAACGCTCGCGCGATGCCCAAACGCCGAAACGCAGGATGCACCGAGATATCCAGTCCATACAAGATCTGGCCGCTGGGGTCAAAATTCTCTAGACGTGGCCCGCCCACGGTCTCCATCCAACTCGACCGCGCTTCCCAGTGGTGGACCGTAGTTCGAGTGTTGCTGCAACTCCCCACCACTTCCCCTTCGTGCAGCGCGACGAACTGACCTTCGGGAAAAATCGCAATGTGGTAGGCAAGATCCTCGGGATCCCAATGCATGTAGCTTGGAAAGGGCGGCGGAAAGGCCAAAGGCTGCAATGCCGCAACCCCTTCGAGGTGCTCCGCTCGCATCGGGACGATCCGGAATGAATCGCTCAAGACGAGACTCCGAGCACCTCTAAAATCCGTTGGAGGTCTTCGTCAGAGTAGTACTCGATCTGGAGTTTTCCGCCGACTTCGCCGGGGAGGATGCGCGTGGGACTGCCGAGCGTAGTGCTGAGAAGCTCCTGAAGCGCCCGCATGTTCGGGTCCAGCTTAGCCGTGTCCTTTGCCTTCACCGGCTTTTCCCGCGGGGTTGCTTGGGCTAGGCGTTCGACCTCGCGTACGGTGAGGTTCCGCTCAAGGATTGCGTCGTACACCACCAATTGGTGCGCCTCGTTGGGGATACCGAGCAGTGCCCGTGCATGGCCTTCGGTGATCTTGCCTTCGGCCAAGCCATCAAGGATCTTGGCGGGCAGTTTCAGCAGCCGAAGCGTGTTCGCCACCGCCGTGCGCGATTTGCCTACCTTGTCGGCGGCTTGCTCCTGCGTGATCCCGAATTCATCAATCAGCCGTCGGTAGGCGAGAGCGCATTCGACCGGGCCGATGTCCTCGCGTTGGAGGTTTTCAATCAGGGCGAGCTCAAGCGAATTCTGGTTCCCCGCGCTACGGACGATGACAGGCACGACCGTCAGCCCTGCGATCTTGGCCGCCCGGAGGCGTCGCTCGCCCGCGATCAGCTCGTACCGACCCTCGGTAAGGGGCCGAACAAGGAGCGGCTGGATCACCCCATGCTGCCGAATCGAGCTGGCCAAGTCTTCCAACGCGGCGGCATCGAAATGACGCCGGGGCTGGCGCAAGTTCGGCTCGATGGCGTCGAGCGGAACCTCGCTCGGGCCGCCCTCAAACTGGTCGGCAATAAGTTGCGAAAGGCCCTTTCCTAGCGCGCGACGCATGTGGCGAGCACCTCATCAACAAATTCTAGATAAGCGGCCGACCCGCGCGCGGTGGGAAAGAGTGTGACGGCGGGCTCGCCAAAACTGGGTGCCTCGCTGAGGCGGACATTGCGAGGAATCACCACTTTGGAGACCTTTTCGCCAAAGAACTTGACGACTTCATCGCGGACCTGCTGGGTCAAGTTGTTTCGAGGGTCCACCATCGTGAGCAACACTTTGTCCACTTTCAGCCCAGGGTTGATTCTTCGCCGGACCACATCAATCGTCTTCATCAATTGGCTCAGGCCCTCAAGGGCGTAAAACTCGCATTGCATCGGGACGAGCACGCCGTCGGCCGCCGAGAGGATGTTCACGGTCATCAGCCCGAGGCTCGGCGGGGCATCCATGATAATCCAATCGAACCGATCGCGCACGAGTTCCAACGCGTCTCGCAGCAGAAGCTCTTTGCCAACCGCGCTCGCGAGACCCGATTCGGCCCCGGCGAGGTCAAGGGTTGCGGGCAGGCACCAAAGATGCTCGTTCACCTGCACCAACGCCTCGTGCACCACGGTCAGGTTGTCGCCGTTCTCCATGGCATCGGTCAGGACCTCGTAGAGCGTGGCGGGAACAGTGGTTTTGTCGATGCCGAGGCCGGTCGTGGCGTTGCCTTGCGGGTCGCAATCGACCAACAATACGTTTTGGCCGCGGCTCGAGAGCCCTGCCGCCAAGTTCACCGAGGTCGTGGTCTTCCCCACGCCACCCTTTTGATTCACAACCCCCCAGATGGGCACGATTCATTATGGGGCATCCTTCGTGGCAAACTCTTGGGGTGCAAGCCCGGACGCCCATGCTTCAACAATACTTTCGCGCAAAAGCGGAGCATCCAGAAGCACTGGTCGCCATGCGCGTGGGCGACTTCTACGAATTCTATGGCCCCGATGCCGAGCAAGCGGCGGCTGCCCTTGAAATCACCCTGACTGGGCGCGATGACGGTGGCGAGAGAATCCCCATGGCCGGGGTGCCATTCCATGCCTTCGAGAAGTACTTGTCTCGCTTGCTCCGGCTCGGCCTGCGGGTGGCCGTTTGCGATCAGTTGGAAGACCCAAAAGCCACCAAGGGCCTCATCAAGCGGGGCGTGACCCGCGTTCTGACCCCGGGGACCGTACTCGAAGACTCAATGCTGAGTTCGGGCCAGAACAACTACCTGGTGGCGATTTGCGTCCAAGATGGCCGCGCCGGACTTGCGATCTTAGACAGCAGCACGGGTGAGTTTGCCGTTACCGAACTGGTTGGAGAATCGATCCAGGAGAAGCTTGTTCAAGAGCTCGCACGCCTGCGACCTACCGAACTCATCCTAAACCCAGAGGCGGATGGCTACGGCGAATTGGCGACTCAGGCCCTCGGCTCGGCCGTCTCCGAGGCCACCCCCATGAAGCTCGACCGGGCGACCAAGCGGCTTTTGGACCAGTTCCGAGTTTCCAACCTGCAAGGGTTTGGCTGCGAAGACAAGCCAAGCGCCATTGTCGCGGCGTCGATGATCCTTGGCTACGCCGACAAGAACCGCGTTCCGCTGGACCACTTGGAGGGCATCAGCACCTATTCTGTCGATGGCTTCATGCGCCTCGATCCATCTACGCGCCGGAGTTTGGAGCTCACCCAAAGCCTTACCGACGGCTCCAAGAAGTACACGCTCCTCAGCGTCCTCGACCAAACCGTGACTTCGATGGGCGCGCGGCTCCTGCGCCGATGGATCGAGCAGCCTTTGCTCGACCCCGCCATGCTCGCAATGCGCCACAACGCCGTCGAACAGTTCTCCAGCCATGCGATCTTTCGCGGCGATCTCCGCGATGGCCTGAAAAAAGTTGCGGATCTGGAGCGTCTGGTCGCCCGAGTGGCGACCGGTCTGGCCGGCCCGCGCGATCTCGCCGCCCTTCGCCACACGCTCTTTGCCTTGCCTCTGCTGGA
>JBMOJD010000048.1:0-25401 GCA_049317025.1 Fimbriimonas sp.
AAGACCGTGAGCGACCCAAGCGCAACCAGAATCAGCAGGGAAGCGGGGAGGCTGACCCGGAGCAGGTCCCGCCCAATCGCCTGAAAAACGCGGACCGAGGCATCCAATAGTTCGGCTGTCCGCATCGGGCGCAACCGAGCCTGTCGCTCACGCTGGGCGACGCGGTTGGCAAAGTAACGGGCGACGGGGTCGGACGTCACTTCCCATAGTGTAGCCCGCTAGGCCGACTTCCCACGGGCCAAAAGGGTTTAATCCTTACCAAACCTCATGAATGCACTTCTAGCCCTTACCGCGATCCTCTCCGTGCAGTCCAACTCGTTCGATGACTACGTCCAGAAGAACTTTCGGGATGCCTCGTTCACCGCACGAAAGAAAATGGGGGATCAGCGCGAGCTGAAGAAGGTCAATGATGACTTTGGCCAGAGCTACCGGTTCGACTACACCAACGTAAAGGTCAAAGAGCCGTTCAAGTTCCGCCTGGAATCCAATGTAGAAGACACCAGCGTGGTCTACATCCTCAACGGAACCGACCTCTCGATCCGAGTCCCCAAGCTCCGCGTAAACAGCAAGCAGAACCTCGCCAAGTCGCCGGGCCGCCGCCAGACGCTGCTAGATTTCGGAATCCTGACGCCCTCGCTCACCGATCTCTTCGAGACCAAATTCGTCCGCATCGACCGCGCCACCGGCAACGCCGTCTTCGACCTCACCTACCCCAAGGCCCTCGACGACACCAGCCGAAACCGAATCTGGGTGGACGCTGCCAAAAAGATCGTGACCAAGCGCGAATGGTACAACCAGGAGGGCCTCCAGATCGCCACCTTCTTCTATGAGAGTCCGGTCCAAGTCTCCGGAGTCTGGGTCCCAACCGTCCTCACCGTCCGCAACACCGACAACAAAGTCGCGGGCGTGATGCATTACGAAAACTTCAAACTCAACACCGGCCTCGACGACAGCCTCTTTGTGGCCAAATGAACCTGCCGTCGCGCCTTGTGATCGCCACCCACAACCGCAAAAAGGCCGGGGAGATGGTAACCATCCTCGGGAAGAGGTTCCCGGGACTCGAACTCCTGACCCTGGCCGACTTTGAAGGAGCCCCCGAGCCCGAAGAAACCGGCACCACCTATGCGGAAAATGCCGCCATCAAGGCGGTCTCCGCGTCCGAATTCACCGGCGAATGGTGTGTCGCCGATGATGCGGGACTCGAAATCGACGCTCTCGATGGCGCTCCCGGACTCTATTCCAAGCGGTTCGGCGGAGAAGACCTCGACTTTCCTGGCAAGATCGCTCGCATCCTCGAACTCCTGCAAGACACTCCCGAGGAAGGCCGGGGCGCGCGTTTCCGCTGTTGCGTCGCCCTCCAGATTCCCGGAAAGCCCATCGAAATCTTCGAGGCGACATGCGAGGGCAAAATTGCCGACGAACCCAGCGGAAACGGCGGCTTTGGCTACGACCCGATCTTTTGGCTTCCCGAGCAAAACCGCACCATGGCCGACCTCACTGCCGAAGAAAAGCACGCCATCAGCCACCGCGGCAAGGTCTTGCGCGCGGTCGGCGATTACCTCAGCCTTTGAGGAAGCTGCGCACGATGAACATCGCGTTGGCCGGTCGCTCGGCCAATCGGCGAGTGAAGTACGGGTACCACGAATCGCCAAACGGGATATAGATTCGAACCTGGAAGCCTTCGGCGAGCAAGTTCTCCTGGAGATCGCGGCGGATGCCGTAAAGCATCTGGAATTCAAACTTGGACTTGTCGATGCCCCGGTCGAGGATGTACCGCTTGAGCTCCAGGATGATCGATTCGTCTTGGGTAGCAATGGCCGGGTAGTTCGCCGCATCCAGCAACCGCTTTGCCTGGTTCACGTAGGCCTCGTCCACCTTCGACTTCTCCGGATGTGCAACCGATGCGGGCTCCAGGTAGGCACCCTTAACCAGCCGGACCCGGGCATTGAGGGCAATCATCCGCTCAACGTCGTCCGGAGTTCGATAAAGGTAGCTCTGGAGAACGGTGCCCGTATTCGCCTGAAACTCCGGCATGACCCGCTCGATCATCTGGATCGTGCGCTCGGTATAGTCGCTTGCCTCCATATCTACCCGCACGAAATTGCCGTGCCTTTTGGCCGTTTCAAGGACCTCGCGGAAATTGCGTTCGGCCAGTTCATCGCCCATGTCGAGACCGCACTGAGTCAGCTTGATCGAAATGTTCAGCGGCTCGACCGGTTTCAACGGTCTCGGGTCGACATTAACGAGTGAAGCCACCAACCCCGAGGTCACCGGCGACCAATCCTTAACCGCCGGACTCTGGGCGATCGCCTCCAGCATTGCGATGTAGGTAGCCTTTGCGCTCGCCGCTTCGGCCTCGCTCTTGGTGTTTTCACCCAAGAAATCCAGCGAAACCATCATTCCGCGTCCCAGTACGCGTTCGCCTACTGCCAGCGCCTGCCCCAGCGAGTCGCCTGCGATGAATCGCTCCACGAGGGGGCGGAACGGGCGCGACCGGCGCACCATCCGCTCAACCGCAGGCAAGCCCGCCGTGCGCAAAATGAAGTTTCGTCCAAACATCGTTTCCGGAGTCCAAATGCATTGTACGCGGTCTGAGGCACGAGAATAAGCAAGCGGCCCCTCGCATTCGCGAGGGGCCGCCCGTGTTCAGGACAAAGAAAAGCTACTCTTTGCCGCTAGTGGATTCGGCTTGTGGAGCCGCTCCGCCGCCACCGCCACCCGCAGAAACCTTTGCCGCTGCCGGATTGATCTTCAGGCGCATGGCCGCACCCTTTGCCGCGTCCGCAGCCGTTGCATTTGGCTTTTTGGCCAAAGGCGTCTCTTCGTTGGCGGTTGGGTCGCCCTGGCATCCAACGATGCCAGCGGCGAGGACCAGAAGCATTGGCACGATTGCCAAAGACTTCTTAAGCATCAGTACTTGCCCCACAGGTACTTCTCGGGCTCGAGAACCTGAATGTCCCAGGGGTAAGTGTCGGGGGTCCAGTTGGTACCCTGAGCGGCTCGGCTCAGCGACATGCGCTTCACGTGGCCATCTCCGAATCCGATGACGCCCTGTCGAGCAACGCGCATCGAAACTCCACCAGATCGCGAACCGGCCTCTTGACCACCGGTGGTGCCGATGAAGCCCTGCCACAGGTCGGAGTTGCCCCAACCATCAACGCAGAGGGAGTAGGTCCACGGCCAGCAAGCGGGCGAGTCGACGATTCCAGCGCTGAGCCAGACGCCGCTACCATTGACGGACCAGTAGACGCCGAAGCTCGAGTCGACCCAGTTCATCATGCTACCGGTGGTCATGGCCGTCTCAGCCGGCTTGTCGATCGAAGTGAACGACACGGGCTTCATGGTGAAGTCGCCGGTGAGCGGGAGCGGGGACCAGGCAGTGGCGTTGTAGCCGTAGCCCATCATGTTCGACTTCGACTGGATTTCGGTCCAGTTTCGCTCGGTTCGGACGCGCCACTTGGGACCAGCCGGATCGTTAAGAATGTCGAGGTTCTTCATGTACGGCTGAATCAGAACGGACCACTGAACAACCCACTGGCTACCAATGGGGATCGCGTTGGGGTTGGGCTGGGCACCGGTGATCCAAGTCTGAGCGATGACGGCGTGGTCATCGTAGTCAGCGGCGTACTGGATTTGACCAAGCAGAATCTGCTTGTCGTTGGAGAGAGATGCGCTCGCCTTGGCCGAAGATTTGGCCTGGGCGAAGACAGGGAAGAGGATGGCGGCAAGAATTGCGATGATCGCAATTACGACAAGAAGCTCAATAAGGGTGAAAGCTTTCTTCATGATGATGGCGACTCCAGAAATGGCCCCTTTCGGGGCACAGGATTCAAGTACGGGCGTATCTTAACAAAGATTCAGGCCCTTGTAAATAGACATTTGTCTACATACGAAAAAAGTTCCGAACTTTTTTGATTCCTCGCAATTTGGCCTGCACTTTGGGCCACATGGCTCACGAATGCGCGCTCTCTTTGGGCCCACCCGCTCGTCCGGACAGAGAGATGCTTGGTCAAACCTCCCTCAATGCCCTGCCAAACTTGCGCCGCTTCCTCTCCCGCCGGTCAAGCTCGTGGGACACCAGCGGCGGCAACCGCGACTGGTGGGTCATCCCTCCGGGAGAATCGCGCGTGCTGCTCGCCGCCGACCGGCCCGGATGCATCAAGCACATATGGATGACCGTCGGCGAGGACGACGCCTTCCCCCGCAAGCTCGTGCTACGCGCCTGGTGGGATGGCGAGGACGCCCCCAGTATCGAGGTACCCGTCGGCGATTTCTTCGGGATCGGCCATGGCATCTTCCGCAATTTCTCCTCTCTACCCCTGCAGATGTCGCCCGAGGATGGGCGGGCTATGAACAGTTGGTGGTCGATGCCCTTCAACACCGCCCGCGCAGAAATCGAAAATCAAGGCACGGGCAAGATGCACGTCTACTTCTACATCGACTACGAGGAATACGAAGCCGAGCATGGTCCCGACGTCGCCCGATTCCACGCCCAATGGCGACGCGAAGCCCAGACCGAAGGCTGGCTTACTGAACGGCTAACTCCTACCAATTTTCTCCAGATTTGGGACGCGAACCCGAATCTATCAGATGCCGATAACTACGTGATCCTCGAAGCCGAAGGCGACGGCATCTATGTCGGCTGCAACCTAAACATCGACTGCTTCCAGCGCCAAGGCAACGACTGGTACGGCGAAGGTGACGACATGATCGTCATCGACGGTGAGCCATGGCCGCCTCGGTTGCACGGCACTGGAACCGAGGACTATTTCAATACTGCGTTTGGCCCTACCCAAGAATTCAGCGCCCCCTACCACGGAATCACCGTGAACAGTGGCAACAAAGACTGGCGGTGGAAAGGCAAGAACTCCATGTACCGATTCCACATCGAAGACCCGATCCGCTTCAACAAGTCGATCAAAGTCAGCGTGGAGCACGGCCACGCCAACAAGCTGTCGAACGACTATTCCAGCACGGCCTACTGGTACCAGATCGAGCCGCACAAACCATTCCCCTCCCTTTTGCCCGTGGAACAGCGCATGCCCCGGCCCAATGAGCCAGAATTCCCCAGTTCATGAGTGAAATCCCCTTCCATCGTCTCGCCAACGGCGACCAGATGCCCGCGCTCGGCCTCGGCACCTTCGGTTCCGATCGCTACTCGGCCCAGGAGGTCGGCGCCGCCGTGGTTGAGGCCATTTCCGCGGGCTACCGTCACATCGACTGCGCCGCCGTCTATCGCAACGAACCCGAGGTCGGCGCCGCTATCCACGCCAGCGGGGTAGCGCGTGAGCAGCTCTGGATCACATCGAAGGTGTGGAACGACCGCCATGAGGACGCCGTCTCGGCCTGCGAAGACTCCCTTCGAGACCTAGGCTTGGACTATCTCGACCTCTATCTCATCCACTGGCCCTATCCCCATCACCACGCGCCCGGAGTAGATGTCGGCTCGCGCGACCCCCACGCCCGTCCCTTTGACTGTGACGCCTACCTCCGCACTTGGCGACATCTTGAGAGCCTCGTAGAGCGCGGCCTAGTCCGCCACATCGGCACCTCGAACATGACCGTTCGCAAGTTCGAAGCGTTCTTACCGCAGGCGAATATCCGGCCCGCGGCCAACGAGATGGAGCTGCACCCAAATTTCCAGCAGCCGGAGCTCTTCGAATACGTCCAGTCCCAGGGCATGATCCCGATCGGCTACTCGCCCTTTGGCTCACCAAGCCGCCCCGAGCGCGACCGGACCCCAGAAGACACCTTCGACCTCACCGACCCGGTGATCCTGGAAATTGCGGAAGCGCATAACCTGACGCCAGCCCAAGTCTGCATCAAGTGGGCCATCCAGCGTGGCCAAGTCCCGATTCCGTTCTCGGTGAAGCCGAGCCAGTTCCTGGCGAGTCTCGAAGCGGCCAGTTCGAGTCCCCTCCCAGAGGAGGATCTGGCGCGCATCGCCAGAATCGACCGTCGCTGTCGCCTGATCAAGGGCCAAGTCTTCCTTTGGGAGGGTGCAACGAGCTGGGAAGACCTGTGGGATGAGGCCTGAAATCGTCCATAATCTTTGCCCATGACATCAAACAAGCGCATCCTGAGCGGCATGCGGTCGAGCAACCCTCGACTCCACCTCGGCAACTACGAAGGGGCGCTTCGCAACTGGGTCGCCCTCCAAGATGAAGGCTATCAGGTTTACGCGATGGTGGCCGACCTCCACGCCCTGACCACGATGTATGAGGACGCCCGTGAGGTCAGCCGCAATGCTCGCGAGGTCGCCAAGGACTACATCGCCGCTGGCCTCGACCCCGAGCGCACGCCGATTTTCATCCAATCCCACGTCCGCGAGCACAGCGAACTGCACCTGCTTTTCAGCATGATCACCCCCCTAGGCTGGCTGGAGCGAGTCCCTACGTACAAGGAGAAGCAGCAGGACATGGGTGCCGCCGAACGAGAGCCCTACGGCCTCCTCGGCTACCCCGTTCTGCAGACCGCCGACATCCTTCTCTACCGGCCTTACGGCGTCCCCGTAGGCCGCGACCAAGCGCCCCACCTGGAGATTGGTAACGATATTGGTGCGCGATTTAATCGTTTGTACGATACGGAACTCTTCCCGACCTACAAGTACCTGATCCCCGAGGACGAATCGCGGGCCAAGGTCCCCGGCTTGGACATGCGAAAGATGAGCAAGTCTTACGACAACTGCATCTACTTGTCCGATACCCCCGACGAAACCGCGAAGAAGATCAAGACCGCATTCACGACCCCGAGCAAGATCAAACTCACCGATCCTGGCATTCCTGAGGGCTGCGCTGTCTGCCAATTCCTAAAGATCTACTCGCCAAACTGGGAACAGCAATGGCAAGAAGATCGGGATGGCCTACGAGGTTGCTCCCAGAACAAGAAAGAGTTTACTGAGGTTATCAACGAATTCCTCCGCCCCATGCGCGAACGACGGCTAGCCCTTGATGATGGTGCGATCGAAGATATCCTACGCGATGGCGCGGCCCGGGCAAGGGAAGTGGCCGCAGAAACAATGGAACTTGTGCGCAAAGCAATGGGGATGTATTGAAGCACTGTCGCTTTACTATTCTGTTCGTTCTCTTGCTTCTGGTGCAGGCGAGCGCATCGGCCCAACTCGTCGACAAAAAGTCAGACTACTGGAGCATAAGCGTCGCATACCCTAAGTTTTCTGCCCGCACGACCTCTGCGGCTTTCGCGAACAAATGGGCAAGAGTGACCGAGGGCAAGGTTTTTGACGAATTCTTGGCCCAAGCCAAGCGGGACCTTCCCGAATTGAAGCGGATGCGGAGCAGCGCCCAGTACGACCTTCTCGTTCAGCCCACGATCACGCTACAATCCGCCCTCGTGTGTTCCGGCTATGCCACGAGCTACGCCTACACCGGCGGCGCCCACGGAATGACCTCCTTCACTCCGATCAATGTTTCATCTTCCGGGAAAACTATCAAACTAGCAGATCTATTCGTTCGTGGCGCCGATAGTGTCGGCGAGTGCTCATACGCCATTCTTGGCGAGCTACTGCGCCAAGAGCGCGGCTCTTACGTGCTTTCCGGCGAGTGGAAACGGCTTGAACCCGCTCAGGTCAACCAGTTTGTTCTGACCCCTGACGGCATCCTCTTCCTGTTTGGCCCTTACGAACTAGGGCCGTACTCGGATGGTGCTTTTCTCGTGAAGATTCCCTACAGTCGTCTGCAAGGACTCGACATTAACGGACCCTACGGCGGCCTGTTCAACCCTAAGAAGAAGTAACCAGAACGCGTTCAAGGCCTCGCAGCGCACCAAAGAACTCCGCCTGACTTTCCTTGGCCTTCAGCTCGTGGAAGTAAGGAAAGTCACCGTGCCGGTGCGCGAGCTTCATCCATTGCTTGAGCTTCATCAAACCGAGGTCATCTCGTTCGCCACAATGCTTGCGAATCAATAGCGTCAGGCTTTGGAACAACTCAAGCCAAGTCTGCTCTCGAAGAACACCATGGAATATGCCCAGCTCTTGGGCAATAAGAACCGGCAAGGTCGGGTTCGCCAATGCACTCCGACCAATCATGAAGTGCCGAACGCCCGTTTCATCCTGGCATCGACGAAAGTCATCGAGTGTCCAAATATCGCCGTTGGCGATCACCGGTATTCCTAGCGCCCGATAGACCTGCCCAATCGGTCGCCAAAAGACCGGCGGAGCATAGCCCTGTGCTCGCGTCCGTGCGTGGATCGTCAGCCAGGATGCCCCGCCTTCCGCCGCCATCGCCGCGTTCACGTGGATGTCCTCGATCGACTCCCATCCGAGCCGCAACTTTGCCGAAACTGGGATAGACAGCGGCACCGCGTCGCGAACCGCCCGCACGACTTCGCGAATCCGGTCAGGATACTTTAGGAGCGTCGCGCCCCCGTCATTTCGGTTCACCGTCGGTGCCGGGCAGCCAAAGTTGATATCAATCGACCGAGCCCCCGCCCGCATCGCGTTGATTGCGGAGATTGCCATCCGCTCCGCATGTCCCCCTAGGATTTGAACCTGTACGGGGAGGCCAGAGGAAGTAAGGCAGTCCTGTTCAACCTCGGGAACGTCTCGCCGGAAGACTCTTGGCGGAATCGGGTCCGTGCTGACCCGGATGAACTCAGAGACCGCATAGCTGAAAGCACCCGACTGCCCCATGAAAGCCCGCATCGGGGCATCGGTGATGCCGTCCATGGGGGCGAGAACAAGGGCGGGCAGCTCGGGCCTAAGCATTTTTGAACCCGGAGCTTACTTGTTTCCCGGTCCCGGATGCCGCATAATGAAGTTTCATGCTCTGGTCACAGCATCGCCAATGGTCGCCCCTCCTCGTTGCCGTCGTTGGCCTAGGCCTGATGGGGGCTCGGCAGACCCCGACCCCTTCGGACCCGATCTTAGATTTGGCCCGCCGCATTGAGAACAAGGACGCCAAGCTAGAGTTTGAACCCGGCCACGGATACCTGAAAGCCATCTTGAAAGAGCTCGATATTGACCCAAGCTCCCAGGTACTTGTCTTCTCCAAGTCAAGCCTTCAAACCGAGTTCATTACGCCAAAGAATCCCCGGGCGATCTACTTTAATGACCACACCTACGTTGGTTGGATTGCCGGGGCTCCTCTGATCGAGATTGCCAGTGTTGACCCCGAGAATGGCGTCAAGTTCTACACCATCCCAAACCACGAAGGTGCGGCACCAAGCTTCAAGACAGAGACAAGGGCATGTTTTCCTTGCCACGGCGGTAGCAATCTAGTAGCGCGATCTTCACCTACGACCCCTGCCGGCTACACCCGGCCATTCTCCCCAACTTACAGCGTCACTTCTTCCACACCTCTGCGCCAGCGCTGGGGAGGATGGTACGTGACGGGACTCCATGGAGTCCAGCGTCACATGGGCAATGAGTTCTCGATTGGGGACGATGAATCGAACGAGATCAATGTCGAAAAGGGCGCGAACATCACCAAGTTGGATCGCTATTTTGATACAAAACCATTTCTAACCCCCCATTCGGACATCGTGGCCCTGATGGTGATGGAGCACCAGATGGCGCTCCAGAATCTCATCTACCAGACCAGCCAGCGAGCCGCCTATGCGTCGGGTAGTGAGTTGACTAGGCTCGCGGATAATCTGGTAGGGAGTCTGCTGTGTCGCAATGACGCTCCCCTGTATGGCCCGATTAAGGGGACAAGCTCTTTTGCCAAGGTGTACCAAGACTCGGCACCAAAGGATGCAAGCGGAAGGTCACTTGCCGAGTTTGATCTAAAGGAGAGACTGTACAAGTATTCCTGCAGCCCACTCATCTACTCCGAGTCTTTCACCAAGCTTCCTGCGCCTTTGAAAGCGCAAGTTTGGCGGCGTCTGAAGGAGATCCTGACCGGGACAGACGCATCAGGGAACTATGATTACATGAGCAAGCCAACGAAGCAAGCGTTGCTGGCGATTCTGCAAGAAACCTTGCCCGAATTCGGGCAATCTCTCAAAGGATAGCGGCCAGAAAATTGGATTGGTGATCCAATCAGGGGCGAGATGGTGACAGACAAGAACCACCCCCCAAACCCACGTACCCCGTTCTGACCGCGCCGCCGTGACCTCCGGCATCCTCAAGAAGAACCAGGTTTCGCTCCGACGGTGACGGGCCAAGAAGGCAACGAAAGACTCATGGGCACCGAAAGCCTTGTGACGTGCGTGCATTCCCGTCTATAATCGGCGGATTGCTGGCTGCCGAGCCAGAAAATCGACAAGGATATTGTATTTGAAAAACTTCCTGATTATTGCGCTAGTCGCCACCACCACCGCCGTGTTCGCCCAGTCCGCGACCTGGACTGGCGCCCTCATGGCAGGCGACCCGACCTACCATCGTGCCGTTGAGGACGGATCCTTCCTCTCCGTTGACGGCACCAACGTCCGCTACAACGTCCAGCCCTTCTTCGTGACCGCGAACGGCTTGTACACCTTCGAGGTCCAGGCCCAAACTCTGGCCAGGACACCTATGCGGTCATCTACAGCGACTCCTTTCACCCTGAAAACGCACTGAAGAACTTTGTTGCTGGAAGCGACGACTGGGTCGACACCACGAACTCTAAGATCGGCGAGGGCTACGGCATACCATGGGACCTCGCCCTTGAGGCCAACCGCCAGTACTTCGCCATCACGACCTCATACAACAACGGTGATGTCTACGACTACGACAACGTGATCAAGCCGCTCGGCGCGGGTGAGGTCCAGCTCGGAGCCGTGCCGGAGCCTGCCTCGATGATCGCCCTCGGCGCTGGCCTCGTCGCCTTCGCCCGCAAGCGCCGCAAGTAAGCTCGTAGGCAGGGCAACGAAATCCGGCCCCTAGCGAAAGTCAGGGGCCATTTTTCTGCAAGGATGCTATCCTGGCGCGAATCCCCAGGGCACTCAAGGTCTGGCTGGCCCCGACGGTAACGGCACCGCCAGGTCAGAGCTGCCCAAAGTTGGTTTGGAGATATGATCAGGGTTAGATGCTGACCATTCTCGCCCTGATCCACCTTGCCGGCGAACTCTTTCTGCCCGCAAACACCGGCTACTTCCTCAGCCCCTCGTCGGCCCGATTGACCGACGCTGGACTGATCGAGAAGTGGGGCGATGGCCAAACCGCCGTTCTGTGGGGCGGTTGGTTTGCCAAGCCGGGCCGCATCCAAGCCGTGATCGACGTCAACCAGGGCAAGGATGGCGTGAAATACCGTCTGATGGTGGAAGGGCCAAAGGGAGCGAAGTCCTATCGCGCGTCCGCCGCGCGCCCCTCGGTCTTGGGCATCGACATCGCCAAACCCGGTTGGTACAAGTTCACCCTTAGCGGGCTAGGAGCGAACGGGGCTGATTTCGGATCCCTGCGTGGCATTCGCCTCGTCGGCGACCCAACCGAAGGGGCCAAGTTCAATCTGAAGCCCCGTCAAAACTGCGCCTCGGTCCACATCGGCTATCCCATCAAGGAAGGCACCGAGGTCGAGTGGTTCTACAACGAAGTAAAAGCCCAAACCGATCCGATCTACACCTACTACATGGCCTGCGGATTCTCGCGCGGATACTTCGGAATGCAGGTGAACAGCCCAACCGAGAGGCGAGTGATCTTCTCGGTCTGGGACAGTGGCAATGAAGCAGTGGACCGCAACAAGGTCAGCGACGAGAACCGAGTCAAACTGCTTGGCAAGGGAGCCAACGTGGTCGCCGATAGCTTCGGCAACGAAGGCACGGGTGGCCACAGCCACATCGTCATGCCTTGGCAAACCGAGACTCGCCAAAGGTTCTTGGTCCACGCCGAAAAGGATGGCAATGGCACCATCTACACGGGCTACTACTACGCGCCAGTCCAAAAGCAATGGACCTTGGTCGCATCCTTCCGTGCGCCAAAGGATGGAGGTCTCCTTCGTGGCCTCTATTCGTTCAACGAAAACTTTGGTGGTGAAAACGGCCACCTGAAGCGAGCTGCCGAGTTTGGCTCCGCTTGGATTCGAACGAAAGACGGTCAATGGGCCCAGCTCACCACCGGAAGATTCACCCACGACGTGACCGGCGGAGTTGACCGATTCGACTATGACATGAAGGTGATCGGGGCCCGGTTCCTGCTCCAAAATGGCGGATTTGAAGGAAGCAGCCCCACGCGGGGGACCCTCTACCAAGCGGGGAAGGCCTCACCACCAAACATCGACCTGGCGAGTCTTCCAATCCCCAAATGAGCAAGCGGGAGGAGCAAACCATTGCCGCCCTTGCGGCATGGCAACCGGGAATCCAAGTCGTCGAGCTGACGAAAATGCCCGGTGGCATGTCGGCCACGATGCTCCGGGCGAAATGCCAATTGCCAACCGGCGAACTCCGCGAAGTCGTAGCTCGATTTCCGGGTGCCTACATCCGCGAGCTCTTCGAAGACGCCGGCGCCCACGAGTTCCGAGTGCTCGAAGCCGTCTTCCGCGCTGGCCTTCCCGTGCCGCGCCCCCTCTGGCTTGGCGAGGCCCACGATGGTCACTTTCTGCTCCTCGAATTCTTGCCCGGCCGGGCAACGGCCAACCCAGCTAATCCCACCGAATTCATACGCGAGATGGCGGCTACTCTGGCTCACATCCATCAAACCGACCTATCGAGTGGCCAACTTGACTTTCTCCCCCAGACAAGAAGCCGATACATAAGCAGCCGAGAAGAACTCAACAAAGACTTCCGGGAGCCCGAAATCGTGGCCACACTCGAAGAAGCAGGCGAGCAACCGGTCTCCAGGAGCGTGCTTCGCCACGGCGATTTCTGGCCCGGCAACATCCTCTGGCAAGACGACAAGATAACCGGCATCATCGACTGGGAAAACGCCCTCCTCGGCCCCGCAATTGCCGACCTCGCGATTTCGCGCCTTGACGTCCTCTGGATTCTTGGCGTCGAGGCGATGGAGGAATTCACGGCGAGGTACCTGGAACTGAACTCGATCAATACGGCGACCTTGCCCTATTGGGATCTCCGGACCTCCCTCCGACCGCTTCCAAATCTCGAGGAGTGGGCTGGCCCTTACGAAAGTTTGGGCCGACCAGACGTCACGACGGCCCATATTGAAGCTTGTTTGCTTGCCTTCATTGAGTCGGCACTAGCAAAGATGTAGAGCGCAAGGCTATCAGGCCGACTTTCGGCGTCGAAGAACGGCCAGCACGCCCGCGCCAAGCGCGACCATCGAGGCAGGCTCGGGTACGGCTTGAGTTTGGATGTTGCCGCTATACAGGTGAAGGTTGATTTGGGTCGGGCCGGTGAAACTGTTGGCAATGACCTGGCCTTCGATAACGCCATAACCACCCGAGATATCCGCATTCGGAGCCAACAGCGATCCCTTGAACGCATTGTTAGTGATCGAGGTTGCAGTGGGGAAGTTCCAAAGAACGTCTTCCGGGGCAAAGTTGTCGTAGCCGATGTTGCGGAAGTTGCCCGTCGAACCGAGAACGTTGACGATTGCCTTTCCACCAACCGGCAAGTTGAACTTGACCTGGTACAGGTCGCCTCGATTCAGCTGGTCCGCCGTAATCGTGAAGACGTTGAGGCCCGAGTTCGATCCCGTGAAGTTCAAGGTGCTGTAGGTCTGGAGCGCAGTCCCAGTCGTTGGGAGCAATGCCCACTGCGAAGACTTTGCACGCAGATCCTTGAATGCAGCGTCGAAGTCGATCGTCGACCCCTTGGCTGGTGCACCGTAGTTCAATCCCACCCACTTCAGGTTCAAGTTACCGCCGTAAAGCGAGGTCCCTTCAATCGAGCCACTGGTGTAATTCAGGTCACCGGCAACTTCGAGGACCTTTTTGCCCGCGCCACCGCTTAGCAAGCCCGTCGAGTACCCGGAGACCGTCATATTGCCACCAATGGCCATGTTGCCCTGGGTGTCGGAATACTGCGACGTGAAGTTCTTGCGCACGAACACATTGAATGAGGAAGCAGCTCCGAGGGGGGAGGCAAATGATGCACCACCGAAAACGGCGAGCAGGCTTGTGAGGAAAAGTTTGGAAGTTTTCATGGGCAATGGCGATGGACGAATCCATCACCAATCGTAACAACACGACAAATTGCCGAGTTCCCAATTTGGGGCCCTAGAGCCAAAAAACCCGGCAAATATTGTGGTTCTTGCCGCAAGAAACGCCTACATAGGCCGCGCATCAGCCGCCGCATCGTGGATCGCTAGCTGAGCCCGCAACATCTCCGCCTTCTTCTTGGGGATGCCCTGAAGCAGCGTGATCGGCGTCTCGGTGAGCATCTGCTTCACCTGGTTTCGGTTCAAAGCCAGCATCTGCTGCAGCGTACTGACCAGCTCTTCCGTCTTCGGCCCGGTGGCAACAAGAACAAGCTCGTAAGGTCGGTCATCGTCTTTGACCGCATAGCCCGGCGCCAGCTTCTTGCTTACGTGCCCTTCTTCCTGAGCGATCGGGATCTCGTGGTTGCAGGTCTCACACAGCAAGACTTCGGTCTTGTCTGAATAGTAGTTCAGCTCGTTACAGAAACCGCACCGGACCTGCCGAACCGGCAAGATGTTTCCGTCAAGCACCGGAATTAAGCGATGACACTCGATGCAGGTGAAGTCGTCGTTGGGGTTCTCTAGCAGGCGGTTGTTCGCCCCGCAATAGGGGCATTTCTCCGCCACGGAAGTCACCTGGCGTGCTTTGGCGATGCAATTTCCGGCATAACCGAGCAGCCCAAGTCCGATGATGCCGAGAACAACCACCAGCGGAATCGTCCCGCCCTGGCCTCGGTACACATAGAAGAAAATGGATGCGCCAACGGCAACAATGCCCCCAACACCCGACATCAAGGCCTTTTCTGAATGTTGTTCGACGATATCCGTGCTGCGCTTAACCGATGGCATCCGTCGTGCTCCTTTGCCTTAACTGCCGTACCAGTATAGCAAGACGAGCCAGAACCCTCAAGGGGTTTTGACGTCGTTCACCAGGAAAGTGCGCTCAAGCTCATATCGACTGAGTGCCCCCTGGCGCGAGACCGCCAGCTTCACCTTGGTCCCTTTCTCGCCCTGGAGCAATTTCTCCATCTGGCGGAAGGTCGGCGTCAGCAGTTCTTTGCCATCAAGCGAGAGGATCTGGTCACCCGCCTTTAGGCCTGCTTTCTCTGCCGGGCTCGAAGGCGCGACCCGAAACACCACGACCCTCTTCACGCGATCGCTATAGGCTGCCGAGATGCCAACATCGCCGGGAGCGTCATTCTCAACCGTCGGACTGTGTTTCTCAAGCCAAACCCGCCTGCGGTCGTAGTCAATGAGGATGTTGAAGTTCTTCAGGAATCCGTAACCAATCGTGCCATCGCTGTCCGAGGAGCTCGAAGGCAGGTCAATGATGCTCCAGACGCTCGTCTTAACTGGTACGCCAAAAACCTTCATATCCGGCAGGCGCACGTCCCAGCTTTCGACGGTCCCAGAGGCCACACCCGATAGCTTGATGAAGTCCGCCTTGCGCCCCTCTTCCCAAAGGCCAACCCGCTCCAAGACGTCCTTGTGAGTGGTCGCATAGAACGAATTGCCCGTGTCGAGCGCCAACCGAAGTCGCTTCTGGCTCGGCGAGAAGACTTCCATCTCCAGCGAGCTGTGCCCGCTGGGCAGCAACTTTGCGAGAAAGGTCGTTTGGTTGTTCGGGGTCCTCTTCGTCACGTCGAGCGAATCAGGATAGAAAATGAACTTCTTCTGGGCGAAGTTGATCTCGGTGATCGCGTGCTTGATCACCGAGAGGCCCATGATGCCGTCCACGTGGGTGTTGTAGGTCTGCGAATAATCTTGGGCCGGAGACATCACCGCCTCCATATCGGTCGGGTCGATCTTCTTCGCCCCCAGCATCAGCGATTTGATCTTCACCGTCGGGGCTTCGAACTCACCCACGAAGTCCCGTAGCGTCATCTTGCCCGTAGCTGGCCCAAGGTTGATGGTGTTGTTCAGCACCACCGCCCCGCTGAAACCGGTGTCAAACATCAGCGAGACCTTCTTACCGTTCACCGTGGCGTCAACCACGATGGCGTCTTCGCCGATCCGGAACGGCACCTCGACGATAGCAGACTGGGGCGCAAGCAGGCAGGCAGCAAAAAGGGCGGCGATCATTTAAGGGACCTTACGTCCTGAATCGCCGCCCGTTTCATGCTTTTGCCTATTTTCTGCCGGCGAGAATATAGATCGGCAGGATGAGCCAGCCGAATCCGCAGCAAGAGCAAAGAACCTGGGGAATCAGCCAAACAAAGTTGCCCTTGCGGTCGATCAGGTCCATGATGGTCCAGAGAAGGATGCCGAAGAGCGAACCATAGCTGAGCACCTGAACCAGCGGGTTGCTGTTCTGCTGCATCTGCTTCGAAAGCGTTTCAATCTGGGCCGAATTTCCGGAGGCGGCGGCCGAAATCAGCGGAGCCATCTGGCTGAGCGACAATCCAAGCGCCACCAGCGACATCAGGGCCAAAACCCATCCAATGAGAACCCAGCTTGGTCCCATGTTCTGGATGAACGTGATGCCACCAGCCGGAGCGGCTTCGTAGCCTCCCCGTGGAGTGTAGGGTTGACCCGGGGCGGACGGAGCACTCGGACCCGGAGCCGGTCGCTCCGTGCGTGGAGGAATCGAGCCCTGGGGGGCACTCAGCGGGTCTGCCGGATTGTAGGCGGATGCAGCCTGGGCTGGCTTCGGCTCGCTATCCGACCGAATCTTCTCGATCAGCGCGCGCGCATTGGCGTGCTTCACATCGATCTTCGCCGCCTCTTCCGCCATCGCCAAGGCCTCAACCTTGTCGCCGATCTGGTACTGATGGACGGCAAGGTTGAAGTACGCCTTTGCGTTGTACGGCGAGACCGTGATTGCCTTTCGGAATGCGCTGGTGGCATCGTCTGCACGCCCGAGTTGCGAGAGGCAGATGCCTTGGAGCACGTAAGCTTCGCTGTCATTCGGGGTTAAAGCAACGGCTTGCTCCAAAAATTCGAGTGCCTGCGCAAATTGCCCGGCCTGGATGGATTGAGTGGCTTGATCAACAAAAGACTTGGATTGTTCTTCCGACATGATAATTCCCCGTTGAGACGACGTCAATTGTACCAACACCAATTCTGTGATGTGACAATTGATCGATTTGCGTATACTAGACGCACTTAGTTGGAACCCGTGGGTTTCAACGCTCCGGAGTGGTGGAAACGAACGTGATATCAACAAAGACTTTCTGGAACGCGACCCTCGCAACTGCTCTCGCCATCGGCATCCTCGGATGCGGTGCATCTGGCGGTGCCTCAACCGAAACGAAGGAGCCGACAAAGGCACCCGAAGCGACGACGACGGAAACGGCATCGGCTCGGAAACTTCCCACCGTCGAAGGCAACAAAGCAGGCGATGTGATCAAAATTGGCATCGTCGCCAGCCTTAACGGCGAAAACCGACCGTGGGGCGTGGACAGCGTCGCCGGTGCCCAACTTGCCATTGATGAAGTGAACGCCGCCGGAGGAATCGGAGGCAAGAAGCTCCAGTTGCTGCAAGGCGACAGCAACTCGAAGGCAGAGCAAGGCAAGAGTGCCGCCGAAAAGCTGATCTCCGACGGTGCCCTCGTCCTCCTCGGTGAGGTCGCCAGCGGCATCACCATGCAGATGAGCCAGGCCGCCTTCGAGAAGGGCGTCCCCGTCATCGCCATCGGCGCAACCCGAACCGATATCAGTGCTGACAACGGCGCTTTGTTCCGAGTCTGCTACACCGACGCCTTCCAAGGCCCGGTCATGGCGAAGTTCGCCTTCGATGAGCTCGGACTGAAGAAAGTCGCCCTCATCACCGACAAGAAGCTTCCGTATTCGACTGGCCTCAGCGACAGCTTCCGCGCCTACTTCACCAAGTTGGGCGGCGAGATCGTGGACGAGCAGTTCTACGAGAGCGGTCAGACCGACTTCAAGGGCATCCTCACCAGCGTCAAGACCAAACAGCCGGATGGCCTCTTCCTCAGCGGCTACTTCACCGAGACCGGACCTTTGGCCAAGCAGAGCCGCGAGGCTGGCCTCAACGTCAAGCTCCTTGGCGGCGACGGTTGGGACAGCAAGGAGATTCTGAACTCGGGCGGCGATGCCATCCTCGGTTCGTTCTTCTGCAACCACTACAACAACAAGGAAGCCCGCCCCGAAGTGCAGAGCTTCCTCGACAAGTGGAAGGCCAAGTATCCGAGCAACCCTGAGCCTGCAACCACCATGGGCGCGCTTGGCTACGACTCCGCGATCCTTGCCATCGACGCTCTGAAGCGAGTGACCGGAGAGATCACTTCCAAGGCTCTCACCGAGCAGATCGAAGCGACCGAGAGCTTCAAGGCCGTCAGCGGCAACATCACGCTGAAGGGCAACAAGGGCGATCCTCCCAAGCGAGCTCTCGTCGTCGAACTCACCAAGGACGGTCAGGTCTTCCGAAAGGCTTACGAAGCCAGCGAGATCAAGTAACGAATGGAGCTTGTTCCCCATCTCGTGGCAGGGTTGGATTTTCCAACCCTGCCACAGCAGCTTGTTAACGGCATTCTTCTCGGCGCGATCTACGCCCTGATGGCCCTCGGTTACACGATGGTCTATGGCGTTCTGCGCCTCATCAACTTCGCCCATGGCGAAGTCTATATGTTTGGGGCGTACATCGCCCTGTTCGTTTCCTATGCGCTTGGGTTTCGACCCGATGCCGTGAACCCCGGCCCGTCGTCGTGGGTGAATCTTCTGCTGATGCTCCTCGCGAGCATGGTGGTATGCGCCATCATCGGCGTGGCCATCGAGCGCTTTGCCTACCGCCCAATGCGCAAGAACTCGCGTATTGCCTCGCTGATAACGGCCATCGGTGTATCGCTCCTTCTCCAATACGGCGGCGCCCTGTTCCTGCCGAACAGCCCCCAGCCGAGTATCTCGGAAAAGGTGAACCCGTTCCGCGAAACTCAGTTCAGCGTGACGCTTGTGTCCCCACCCGCAAGCTTCCAGGAAGCAGTCGCTCAAGCCAAACCAGATTTCGAAGCCAAAGCCAAGGCCTACCAGGCCTACTTGGACTCCACAAAGGCCGATCCCTTCAATCTTCCCGCTGAAGGTAAAGCCCTGCGCACGGCAAAGCAAACGGCCGAGACTAACTACAATGTGGCCCAGCGCGCGTTGGATACGGCGGGTTCACGAATCACGGTCCAAGCTGGCCAGATCATTATCCTCATCACGACTTTGGTGCTGATGCTGATCCTCAGGCACGTGGTGTTGTTCACCAAGTCCGGTCGGGCAATGCGAGCCGTGTCGCTTGACTTTGACTCCGCCTCGTTGATGGGCATCAACGTCAACAGCGTCATAACGATCGTCTTCGTCATCGGTTCGTCGCTCGCTGGTGCGGGCGCGATGATGACAACGACCTTCTACGGTACTCCGCTGAGCACCTTCTACGGAATGCTCCCGGGCGTCAAAGCCTTCGTTGCCGCTGTCCTCGGTGGCATCGGAAACATTCCCGGCGCCGTCCTTGGTGGATTGCTAATGGGAGTAGCGGAGATACTCGTGGTTTGGGCAGGCTACAGCTCCTACAGAGATGCGATTGCATTCGTCATCCTCATCGTGGTGCTTCTCTTCAAGCCCGGTGGACTCCTTGGCTCGGCAAAGGTGGAGAAGGTCTGATGTTCTGGCCGACTCGCATTGCGTCCTTGCTGATTGCCGTGGGTGGGTGCTTTCTCTTTGAACTGCTCTGCCAAAAGGTTCTTGGATCGTACGAACAACGGCTGGTCACGCTCGCCGGACTCTACGTGACTCTTGCGGTGAGCCTCAACCTCATCAACGGGATCACGGGCCAGTTCAGCATCGGCCACGCTGCCTTCTATCAGGTCGGTGCTTACACCGCTGGCTTCCTCTCCATTACCTACTACCAGAAGGCAGGTAACCCCGGTATTCCGTGGCTCATTGCCATGGCTCTCGTCGGTGCGGCATTTGCTGCCATCGCTGGCTTCATTGTTGGCCTGCCGAGCCTTCGGTTGAAGGGAGATTATCTCGCCGTCGTAACCCTGGGTTTTGGCGAGATCATCCGAATTTTTGTCAACAACACGCCTGCGGTAGGTGGCTCGTACGGCCTAAACGTACAGCCCAAGTTCCAGAGCATTGGCTTCGTCTGGCTTCTTGCGGTCGTCTGCGTAGCTGTCTGCCGCAACCTGCTCAAGACGGCCCACGGCCTACCCTTCCTAGCCGTGCGCGAAGACGAAATCGCATCGTCCGCAATGGGTGTAGACGTTACGAAGGTAAAGGTCTTCGCCTTCCTTATCGGGTCGGCATTCGCTGGCGCTGCTGGCGCACTCCTGGCTCATTTCGAAGGTTTCATCTCCCCGGCCACCTTCGCCATGGATGTCAGCTTCATCATCCTCACCATGGTAGTACTGGGTGGAACTGGCTCAATCACTGGTTCGGTGTTGAGTGCGATCTTCCTCAGCTACTTGCCCGAATACCTCCGAGGTCTCAAGGACTCCAGCGGTGCGGCCTTGAACTTTAGTGGCCCCGTCGTTGCCTCGACACTCATCGCCGTCGCCGTCACAATGGCAGTGATGAAGAAGATCGCGGATGGCCATGCCGAGAAGCGGCAGCGGGCACTTCAGTACATTGGGGCCCTGGGGGGCGGCGCGGTCATAGCGGTCGTGCTCTCAATCCCCCTCGGACAGATTCCGGCCCTCGCGGAAAAGAAAGCCACCGGCGACCAGCTACGAATGGTGATCTTCGCCGTCGCCCTCATCGTCCTGATGCTTTTGCGCCCTCAAGGTCTCTTCGCTCACCACGAATTCAGTTGGGCTTGGCTTCGCAAAGTGCTAGGCCGAGAAGAGAAAGTGGCGGTGCAGGCGTGAGTCTCCTCCAGCTCGACGAAGCAACAATCAAGTTTGGCGGCCTCATCGCCGTCAACAAAGTCAGCTTCGAGATCAACAAAGGTGATCTCTTCGGCCTGATCGGCCCGAACGGGGCTGGTAAGACCACCTGCTTCAACATCATCACCGGAGTCTATAAGCCGACCACCGGAGCAATCCGGTTCGAGGGTGTGGACATCGCTGGCACGCCATCGAACAAGATCGCCAGCAAAGGTATCGCACGCACGTTCCAGAACATCCGTCTGTTCTCAGCTCTTTCATGCGTCGAAAACGTCATGGTCGGTGGCTTCCTTCGCCACACGACTGGCTTGGGCTCGGCCCTCGCCTACCTTCCACCTGCCATCGCCGAGACCAAGCGACTACGCGAAGAGGCTATGGAGCTACTTCGAATTCTGGACCTTGCCGACGAAGCAGACAGTCGAAGCGCCGACCTTAGCTATGGCAAGCAGCGAAGGCTGGAGATCGCCCGTGCAATGGCCACGCGCCCGAAGCTTCTCCTGCTTGACGAGCCCGCAGCCGGCATGAACCCCCAAGAGAAGCAAGAACTCATGGGAATGGTGCAGAAGATCCGCGACGAGCATGGCATGACCGTACTCTTGATCGAGCACGACATGCGCTTCGTCATGAACCTCTGCGAGCGGATCGTGGTCCTCGACCACGGTGAAGAAATCGCCCAAGGCCCGCCCAGCGCGATCCGCAACGACCCGAAGGTCATTGCCGCGTACCTGGGCGAAGCAGTCTGAAAACTAGGGCCTAAGCGCGACCCGTCGCGTAAATCTTAGGCCCGTCCAGACCTCATCAATCGCGCAGACCTTGTTGTCCACCAAGCCAGTCGGGAGCACAACGTCGCAAACCACCGGATCACTGACGTCAGTTGCGATCTTGGAGGCTTTCTTTGGCCAGCAAATCCAGAGTGCACCGCCTTCCCAAACCGCTGAACGCAATGCCTCGAGACTAGCTCTGAGCCCTTCCTGACTCAGAAAGAACGCAACAACGATAGTGGCATTGGCAAGATCGGCTACCTCCTCCAACCCAAGTACCTCCGCAAAGCCAACAGGTGCATCGTAAATATGGACCCGAGAGTCAGCTTTGATCCCAAGCTTTTTGATCAGGGGTGTAGCGGAGTAGCCTGCCATCACAACCCATAGATTGAATGGTACTTTTCGGTTGCATACTTCAACCAGGGACCAGGCTCCATGGTGCGACCAGTCACTTTCGTCACGAGTTCCGCAGGCTCATAACGTGAAGCATGGCGATACACATGATCCTGAAGCCACCCGAGCACGCCAGAAAAGTCCCCGCGAGCAAACGATTCGGAGGGATCTCCAATACCCTGAACCAGAGTTTCCCAGATCTGACCGCCGATCAGGTTGCCCATGGAGTAGGTAGGGAAGTACCCGACCGATCCCCGCGACCAGTGGACGTCCTGCAAACATCCAAGTCCATCATGCGGAGGCACAATTCCAAGATACGCTTCATACTTTGAATTCCAAGCATCCGGAAGGTCCTTTGTGTCGAGTGCGCCCGTAACCAAAGCGACCTCAAGTTCATACCGGATAAGGATGTGGAGGTTATACGTGAGCTCATCCGCACCAACCCGGATATACGTAGGGTTGACCTTGTTCACGGCCCGATAGAGATCACGATGAGGGATAGTGCCCAGATAGGGAAATCGCTCCGCGAGTTTCGGATGAAAGTGTGTCCAAAAGCCCAAGGATCGACCGACAATGTTCTCCCAAAGCCTGGATTGACTCTCGTGGACCGCCAAAGAAGCTCCGCCCGAGAGCGGTGTACGATCCCATTCCGCTGGAGATCCCTGCTCATACAGGCCGTGGCCCATTTCATGCAACGAGGAGGAAATGACACCCTTGAAATGCTCGCTCGGCCGCGTTGTCATCCGAACATCACGCGAGGTCGAACCCGAGCAAAACGCATTTCCGCATAGGTCCAATCGACCACGATCAAAGTCAAAACCTACCGTAGTGGCAATTGACTGGGCAAACGAGCGAAGATCCTCCTGGGGCCAGTCTCGAATCAGAAACGAGTCGTCAACCGCAATTCCATTGTTCTGAAAATGGCGGACTAGATCAATAGTCGGCTGCTTGATGGCCGAAAACATGCGATCAGCATCTGCCGTCGTGGCCCCTTCTTCGTAAAGGTTAATCAGGGCATCGTAGGGATGAGCGACATAGCCCAGACATTCAGACGTTTCCCGAGCAATGGAGAACAACTCGCGATAGTGCGGCTCCATGAGCGAGTAGTCCGCATTCGGCTTCGCCAGCCGCCAAGTGTCATAGGCGTCAGATGACGCTTTCGCCTTCCGCGCCACCAATGCCGCCGGCAGCTTCCGGGCATGATCGACCGACTTCTGCAGATTTCGGAGCATCGCCGCCGGAACCGACCCAGGCTCAGTCTCCGACGTCGCATCCTCCAGAGCACGGGCCATCTCATCCGAAGTCCGTCGCGCGTGGAGCATACGAGTCAGCGCCTGAACCTGGGCCGTTCGCGCACTCGCCCCCCCGGACGGCATCAGCACCTGCCGATCCCACGACATCAGGCCAATCGCTGCATCGAGAGCATGCTGCTCCTCATAATGAGCCATCACCTTTGCAAAGGCACTCACTTACTGATCTCCGCCAAAGGAGTCCGCTTAAGGTGCCAATCGGTCGCACGCTGAAAATCGCGCGCAACCCGGAAGCAAAGATCCTCGCGGAAATTGGGTGCAATCACCTGAGCCCCGAGCGGGAGTCCCTTCTCAAAGCCAATCGGGAAGGCAATGGCAGGCCAGCCAAGGAGGTTCGAAGGACCACCATCGCCGCCCATATCCACCCAAGTCTTGTCAAAAGTCTGGGTCGCCGCAACCGCCCCGTGGTAGAAAACCGGCGTGAGTATCACGTCGCATTGATCCCAAATGGCGTTGGCCCGAATGGCCTCCGTGCGCATGCGCAGCGCCCAGAGGTAGTCGGTCGCCGGCGTCAGCATCGCGGCGGAGAATCCCGCCACCTGGGCCGGGTCGGCCAGTTCCTGGAACCGAGGTCCGCGGATGAAGTTCTCATGCGCACTCGCCCCTTCGGCATCCACAATGATCCCAATCGCGAGGCCATAATCCAGCCCAAGGTTCGGGTAAGCAACGTCCACCGTCTCGTACCCCAGCTTTCGCAGCGCATCCACGGCCGCCTGATAAGCCTTTTCGCAATCAGTAGCCTTGTTCTGAGCAAAAGTCTCCTTCAAAAGGCCAATCTTCGGCTTTGGACCCTTTCGATTCAACCGTAGCTTCTCCGAAAATGCCGTCGGGTCGAGAGGATCCGGCCCAGCAATGGCCTCCAAGACAAGCGCAGCATCTTCCGCACTCCGGGCAATCGGCCCAAGCTTGTCAAGGGTCCAGCAAAGCGGCATCGCGCCATGGCGGCTCACGCGGCCGTAGGTGGGCCGGAACCCAGTAACGCCATTGAACGCGCTCGGGCAAGTGATGCTGCCGCTCGTCTCGCTGCCAATGGAGTACGGCACGCACCCGAGGCCTGTGGCGGCGCCGCTTCCGCTGCTGCTTCCGCCCGCCCAGTGGTCCTGGCTCCAAGCGCTTAGGCACGCGCCCATTCGGCTCGCATCGGCTTGGTTATAGTTGCCTCCGCCCGCCAATTCGATCATCTCGAGCTTCGCCACCAGCACGCCGCCCGCCTTCTGGAGCCGATCCACCACCGTGGCGTCAAAGTCAAAAACCTGGTCACTGTGGCCCGGCGAGCCCCACCGAGTGGGGATTCCCTTGGTCGCCAGGAGATCCTTAACCCCAAAAGGAATTCCGTGCAAGGAGTGCTTGGCGGGGGAGTTATCGGCCGCTTTCGCCTGTCGGAGGGCAAGATCACGAGTCAACTCTGCCACAGCGCGGTGACGCATTCCGATGGTCTGCAGCCGCCCGAGATAGAACTCCGTCAGTTCGACGCTCGATACCTTCTTGGTGCGGATCGCCCGCGAGAGCTCGCGCAAAGACGCAAATGGGTTCATCGCGTGCGTTGCTCCTTCGGCATCGGGATATAGCTGGTGCAGGGTTCGCTTCCCTCGGGAAGCTTGATCTTAAGCCGCTGCGCCGTATTGTTCCGGTTGTAAGCAATCGCTCCCGCCAGCAGGGGCCGAGCCGCCTCGATGAAAGGCTTCGCCAGGTTCTTTTGCAGGAGAGCAATGTCGTCCTCGGGCGCGATGACCGGGGCTGGCGGGGTCGGTTCGGCTTGGGCCATGATCGGGGTCAGCGTGGCAACAGCCGCAACACCCATGTTCAGGAGTTCACGGCGACTCGTTTTCGAAGGCATATCCGATGCTACCCGAGCACAAAAAAGAGGGCTCGTCAGGACGACGAACCCTCGTGAAACTTGGGTGCGGGAGTAGGATTTGAACCTACGGCCTCCGGGTTATGAGCCCGACGAGCTACCAGACTGCTCCATCCCGCGACAAGAAAATAATAGTACCACAATTGGCCCCTAGAGTCAATGGGACCTTCGGGGCCGTCCCATCAACTCCGCTTGCGACGACGAACCAAAGCCACCGCGACAACACCAAGCGCCATCATCGAGGCAGGCTCTGGCGTCGAGGAAACCTGCTGAAATTCATAGGAATCGT
>JBMOJD010000049.1:0-24454 GCA_049317025.1 Fimbriimonas sp.
TCAAGCAAGTCTTTGCCGTCACGCCCGAACTCCGCGCTGCTGATCTCACGATTCTGGACGTGCCCTCGGTGCGCCGACTGGCGAGTTGGGGTTACGAGCGCCTAGACTTCTGGGAGCTTGATGCCGCCGCTGAGCCTCAGATGCGAGGCAGCTTCTTCGCCAAGAATGCAGGCAAGGCGACCGTGCAGATCAAGGACAAGGACGGCAAGGTCGTGAAGGAAACCACTGTCGACGCCTTGCGCGGGTTCAATAGCTTCTCAATCGGGCTCCGCACGAGTCCTCCTCGTCCGCTGCCTGCTTACGTCAAGCCTTCGAAAGACCCGAAGGATGCCCTGAAGGACCTCCGCGAAGGACTGCGACCGACCTTCCTCGCCGCCGGTGACTACACCGTAGAAATCACCCTTGGCACGGCCAAGGTCACGAAGGAGTGGAAGCTCAACTAACGCAAATGGCCGCACCGAAGTTCGGTGCGGCCATAGGGCGTCGCGCGAGCGCTTCCGCGATCAAGAGCCGGTGACGATTTCACCGGCTTGGCCGCGCAAGCCCGCGCTGATGCAAAACCCTCGGCAACTTGGGTTCCCGGTTTGGCTTCTTCGCGGACGGCTCGATGACCTTGAGGTCCGAGTTGTCCTTGATCGCGGCCTCCGTATAGCGCCCCTTGGGATTCCACAGGAGGTACTCGCTGTAGCCAAGCTCCCGTGCGGCCTTGATCTGGGCGCGAACTTCGGCTTTTCCATAGGCCACGCCGAGCGAGAAATCTTGCAACCAGGGCCGCACCGCTTGCTTCGGCACTCGCAATCGAAAATCGGCGAGCGATTTCTTCACGATGGCGTAGGGCGACCGGTTCGGGTTGGCGATCCCGTATTCGCCCGCCGCGAAGTGCGATGGATAGACCATCGGGCAAATCACGTCGAACGGCTGGGCGATTTTCTCCAGCGTTTGGCCGATGCCTTGGTCGCCTTTGGTGCTGCTGATGATGCCGAAGATATCGGCCGTATACCGCGCTCCCCGCTTGCGCACGCGCTCGCCCATGAAGTTGGCGAACGCCAAGATGACGTCGTCCGGCCCCGCTTTTTGGTCGGGATAGGCCCTCTGGGCCGGAAAAACTTGGGTCCCTTTCGCCCCCTCGCTGGGGAACCGCACGTAGTCAAGCTGGATCTCGGGGAACCCAAGATCCAGGGCGAGATCCACGATCGAGGCCAGGTAATCCCAGTTCTTGCGGTTGTACGGGTCCAGCCACAGGTGCCCGCCGCCATCTTTCCAGGGCCGACCATTCTTCAGGCAAACCCCCAGCTCAGGATGCTTCTTCGGCACGAAATCATCGCGAAAGCACGCAATCCGGGCAATCGGATAGAGCTTGGCTGCCTCAAGCTGGCTCATCAGGCGTTGAGGCTTCGGCACCGCAACCCGCAAAGCCCCCGAGGACCGCGACAACGGCAAATCGCCGTCGAAATACACGTAGCCCGCATCGCGAATGTCCACCACGATGCTGTTGATCTCGGTTCGACCAAGCATGGTGAGCAGGTTCCCGAGCATCTTGCTCTCGCCCGCTTTCCAGGCGGTGACGTAGACGCCCCGCACCTCTTTCGGTCGCGGGAACCTCGCGGGAGCCTGATTCGCGCGAGGAGTCTGGGGTGATTCAACCGCGCGGTTCGGCTGACAACCGGTGGTGGAGAGCCACCCCAATGCCAGCGCAAAACCCATCATCACCCTTCGATTTTCCATTGCGCATTATGGGCCCACTTTCGCTTGAGCCATCACATCCAAAGTGCATAATCAGTCTATGGTGATCTCTGCCATGTTGCTTTGCTCCGTGGGCGCGATGGTGCCGGTTTTGAACTTGAAGGACGCGGAAATTGGCCAGCTCTCGCAGCGTTTGAAGGCGGAAACCCGACGACCGCTGACCGTTCGCCTGAGCGGTGTCGTCGAGCTGAAGGAGCCAATCGTCCTCGGCCCCGAGGCCTCGCAAGTGACCTTCACGGGCAAGGCCATCCTGAGCGGAGGTACGACCCTGAAGTCCTGGAAGAAGGTCGGCAACATCTGGACCCAACCCCTAGGCTTCCAAGCATCATCCCTGCGCCAACTCTTCGTCAATGGCGAACGGTGGGGTCGACCAACCTTGCCCGGCGGGGGCAAATTCTACCAATTTGCCGACTACGCTTCCCCCGCAGAGGCAAGCGGAGAGTGGAATAAAGGCCAGAACCGCATGATCTATGCGCCGGGTGACCTGAACCCCAACTGGCTTAACCGAGATGAGGTGGAAGTGATGGCGCACCATCTTTGGGTCACTTCACGAATGCGCATCAAAGAGATGGACACCGCGGCCCGCCTGGTCACGTTCGACCGTCCGTCTGTCTTCAAGCTTTCGAACGACTACGACGGCAAGGCCGCGGTCTACCGCGTGATCAACGTGCGCGAGGCCCTCGACCAGCCCAAAACGTACTTTTGGGACCGCAAGGCCAACGAAATCCAGACCCAGACTCCGATGAAAGCAGCGGTAGCGCCTCGTTTGGCGGAAATCCTCCGCATTCAGGGGGCCAAAGACGTCGTGTTCCGTTGGCTGAATTTTAGCCATACCGAGTACGACTTGCCCGGCTCAGCCGGCGACTTCCAGGCAGGACACACCGTGCCCGCCTCGGTCACCTTGGTCGATTGCGAGCGCGTCCGTTTCGAAAATTGCGGGTTCACCCGACTCGGCAACTGGGGTCTGGAGATCATCGGCAAAAGCACATCAAATGCGGTGAAGGACTGCACCTTCGATGACCTCGGCGCGGGCGGCATCAAGCTCGGCAACGGCACCTCGGGCACAACCATCGACAGCAACTCCATCACGCGCGGCGGTCGCATCTTCCCCTCCGCCTGCGGCATCTGGGGCGGCCTCACCGGCCACAACACTATCCAGTACAACCGGATTCACGATTTCTACTACACCGGAATCTCGCTTGGCTGGGATTGGGGCTTCCGCGACACGGAAGCAAAGGAAAACCTCATCGCGGGCAACGACATCTCCCTCATCGGCCAAGGTGAACTGAGCGACATGGGCGGCATCTACGTGCTCGGCAAACAACCGGGCAGCGTGATTCGCAACAACCGAATCCAGCAGGTTTTCGCCCGGGGCTACGGTGGATGGGGCATCTATCTGGACGAAGGCTCGACCGGCTGGACCGTCCTCAATAACCTTGTCGTGGACACCAAGACGGGCGGGTTCCACATCCACTACGGTGGCAACAACGTCATCCGCAACAATATCTTCATCGGCTCGCGCTCCGACGCTCAGCTCATTCGCGTCCGCGACGATCAGCAGGGACCGATCACGTTCGAAGGCAATGTCGTCGTCTCTCGCGATGCCGCCGTGCCCATCGTGGGTCCCGGCTGGCTGAAGCGAGACGTCAGCCTAAGAAACAACGTCTTCTGGACTCCAGCTGCAGATCGCTCGTTGCCGTTTGGTGCGGACGCGACGAACAAGTACGCCGATCCCAAGTTGGATACCAACAACATCCCGCAGATTTCTGGCTGGAGCGGATTCGACCTCAAGCAGGTCGGCCCCCGAAAGCGCTGACCCCGCGGGTTCGCGTGCGGCATTTTGCCCGCTCGAACCCGTATTATAGAGAAGATGACTGCCACTGCCACGAACGTTGCGAAGGTGCGGTTGAGGGTTCTGCGACAGGTTTCCCCAACTGAGGCCCCCTACTGGGAAGTTTTCGAAGTGCCGTTCCGCGAAAAGATGAACGTGATTTCGGCCCTGATGGAGGTTCGCAAAAACCCGAAAACGGTCGAAGGCAAAGCAACCCGTCCCGTCACCTGGGAATCGGCCTGCCTCGAAGAAGTCTGTGGCGCATGCACCATGAACATCAACGGCGGCGTCCGCCAGAGTTGCACTGCCCTCGTTGAAGAAGTTGGCGAACTCAAGGGTGACGTTTACGAAGTCACCTTGGAACCGATGAAGAAGTTCCCCGTCGTGCGCGACCTCCAGGTAGATCGAACGAAAATGTTCGACAACCTGAAGAAGGTCCAGGCTTGGGTGCCCATCGATGGCTCCTATGACCTCGGCCAGGCCCCCGCGCAAGATGATCACGTGCGCCAGTTCCGCTATGCCCTTTCCCGCTGCATGTCGTGCGGTTCCTGCTTGGAAGCTTGCCCCCAGGTGAACGAGAAATCGGCCTTCGTCGGCCCCGCCGCCATGGCCCAGGCGCTGCTCTTCAACATGCACCCGGTCGGTAGCACCTTGACCAACGAGCGACTCGACTTCTTGACCAGCGAGGAAGGCATCACCGGTTGCGGCAACGCCCAGAACTGCGTCAAGGTCTGTCCGAAGGGCGTCCCGCTCACGAGGGCGATCGCTCAGCTCAACCGCGACACCACGGTTTATAAGCTCAAGCGTTGGATGGGGCTGGTCTAAGCGTCGATACTTCGGTTGTCGTCGTCGGGGCGGGCGCGGCGGGGCTGATTGCCTCGTGGCGCGCCGCCCAACTCGGGGCCAAAGTGCTCCTCCTAGAAAAGACCCCTCGCCTCGGCACCAAGATTCTGATTTCCGGCGGCGGCAAGTGCAACATCACCCACGACGGCCCCATTGAGGACGTCCTAAGGGCCTTCCGCCCCAACGAGGCCCGCTTCCTGCGGCCATCCTGCTACCGATTCACCAACCACGACATCGTGCGGATGCTGACCGACCAGGGCCTGACCGTGATGACTCGGCCCGATGGCCGCATCTTCCCCGTGGACAAAACTGCCAAGGATGTCGTGGCGATCCTCGGTGGCTACCTCGCCCGCAGTCGGGTGGAGATTCGCACGGATACGGCGGTGACGAATCTGGTCTTCGAAGCGGGTCGGGTAGTCGGGGTCAAGGCGGGCAAGTCTACGATTCCAGCCGATCGGGTGATCTTGGCCACGGGCGGTAGCTCCTATCCGAACAGCGGGACCACCGGCGACGGCTGGCCGTGGGCCAAGGCAGCGGGCCACACCATTGTGAAGGTTCGCGCCGCGCTCGCGCCGATGTACCTCGCCCTCGAAGACCATGATGCCGCGCACTCCGGCGTCGCCCTCCGGGACATCGTCCTGAGGGCCAGATTGAAGCCAACCGAGGGCAAGACAAAGGAACTGGCGCGATGGCGCGATGACCTACTCTTCACCCACCAAGGCGTCAGCGGCCCAACCGTGCTTGGCATCTCCCGCGAAGTGGCCGAGAGCCAATCGCTTGGCGTCGTCGAGTTGCTTGCCGACCTTCATCCCGACAAGACTCCCGAGGCAATTTCGCAGCTACTGATCGACTTCTGCCGGGATCATCCGCGCCGATCCATTTCGGGATTTGTCAGCGGATGGGTGCCGGAGCGGCTCGTTCCGGTGTTGCTCGGGGCGGCGGGAATTCCGGATGGTTGCATCGGCGCGAACCTGGATCGCAAGGGCCGCAATCGATTGGTAGACGTCGCCAAGGGCTGGAACCTCGGTCGCGTGCGGGCGGTCCCCCTCGAGAAGGGCGAAGTCGTGGCCGGGGGGATTTCGCTCGACGAAGTCGACCCGCACACCATGGCCTCCAAACTGGTCAAGGGCCTCTACCTATGCGGTGAGGTCCTCGATATCGCTGGCCCCGTCGGGGGCTACAACCTCCAAGCCGCCTTCGCCACTGGCTACGTTGCGGGCGAGAGTGCGGTCAGTTAGCTCTTTCCGCCCGTCGTCGAGATGCCTTGGATAAATGTCTTCTGGGCGAAGAAGAAGAGAATGATGATTGGCACAGTAAACAAGGTAGACGCCGCCATCAGCTGAGCCCACTTGCCGCCGTACGCGCTCAAGAATTGCTGCAAACCATAGGCGAGTGTGTAGCGTGCTGGGTTGTTGATATAGAGCAACGGACCAAAGAAGTCATTCCACGCACCCAGAAAAACGAATAGCGAACAAGTCGCGAGCGCGGGCCGCGATAGCGGCAGCACAAGGCGAGTAAAAACGGTCCAATCCGAAGCCCCGTCGACCCGAGCGGCCTCCGACATTTCTTCGGGAAGCGTTTGGAAGAACTGCTTCAGCAGAAACACCAAGAACGGTGACGCAAAGAATGTCGGCACAATGAGGGGTAGGTAGGTGCCGTACCACCCAAACTCACGGAACATCGCAAACCTGGGGATCATCGTGACCTGGCCCGGCAGCGCCATGGTCGAGATCATTAGCAGGAAAAGCACGTCTCGGCCGGCAAACTTCACCCGAGCAAAGCCGTATGCCACCAAAGCGCTCGAACCAACCGCGCCGATGATGCTAAAGGTGCAAAGAATCAGCGTATTGCGAAGGTACTCCACCAGGGGAACACTAGCCAAAGCCTCCGCATAGTTCGAGGGCTTGAATGGGTTGGGAATCAGCGCCCCAAGTGAGAAAGCCCCCGCCGACTTGCCCGCGGCATTGTAAATCTGCGTGTCGTCTTTCAACGAAGTCGTGATCATCCAGAGCATCGGCAGTAGCGCGGGAACGGCTAAGATTAGCAGCACAACCGTGACAGCAATCTTCTGTAGTTGAGTCGGTCCCGTTGCGTTATTCATCGTAACCCAGGTCCTTACGGCGTTGCAATTCCGCGATAACTTCTTGCTCAAGATTCTTGAGAGCTTGGGCGGGAGTCATGGTCCCTCGAACGGCGAGGTCTTCGGCTCGGTTCGCCCGGTCAGTGAGAAACTGCTGATAGGCAACGGGAGGTGCCGTCGTGTAGTTTGGGCTCGCCAAGACAGTGATGAAGGTTGCGAACTGGGGATACTTGTGCAAGTAGGCTTGATAGTCCTTCGCCTTCGCCACCCGGTCAGTCAAGGGCAACCAACCACCCCAAGTGTAGAACTTGGCCGCCCTCTCAGGGTCGTCCATTCCTGACCAAAACTTGATGAACGCCAGGGCCCCCTTCTTCTCTTTCGCCCCCTTGGGGATAATCATGAAGTTCCCGTTGGTCGTGCCCGCGAGGGGAATCCCGCCTTGTGGAGGCGGAACCGGGATCGTCCGATATTCGAGGTTTGGCGCAAACTTCCCGATTTGCTCCACCCGCCATTGGCCGTCAAAGGTGCACGAGAGCGCACCGCCGATGAACGGCCAGCCACCAGCAAAGGAACCCGTATCAAGACCAGAATTAAAGCGAAGCACCTTATCGAATCCAATCTTCTTTCGCTCGTCCACAATATATTGAAGCGCGCGCAGATTTTGCGGTGTATTGATCGTTAACTTCCCTGCCTTCCAGTCATACAGCCCACCGCCGTAAGACTCCGACAAACTCAGGAAGTTCGAGGGCAAAAATCCGAGTCGGACCAAATTGCCTTTGCTGTCAAATTTCGTCAACTTGTGCGACGCCTCCGCCAGTTCTTCCAAGGTCGCGGGGAATTTGTCAGGATCAAGACCCACCTCGCGAAAGTGCTGAGGAAGGTAGAAAAGGCCAAACGCATTCAAACCAACCGAAACCCCATACACACGATCGTGATACGTCCCAACTTGCAATGCAACCGGGTAGGTCTCACGCTTGAAACGCTCAATTTCCGCGGGTGTCATGACCTCATCCATTGGTGTAAGCCAGTTCGCGGCGGCCCAAGATGGCACCACCGAGGCCCAATGCGTCATAACATCGGGCGGGTCGCCACCAGCAATTCCTAGCAATGGCTTTGTGTCGCCCACGGTCCATGGAATCGACAGCGCCACAACTTCATACTCGTCTTGGCTATCATTGAAGGCTTTGACGATGCGGTCAATCACGACCTGCCATTCGCCCGTCCACATATGCCAATAACGCACTTTGGTACGGCCCTTGTACTGATTCACCTGTGCGGTCGGCCAGGCAAGGAAACTCACAAACCCTACCGAGAGAAGCAGAACAAAGGCAAGGCGCAGACGATTATTGACCATAGTGCACCCACCGCTTCTGACTTGAGAAGACCACCGCCGTTAGCCCCACAACAATGATGAATAGAATCCAAGCCATGGCACTGGCGTACCCCATGTCCATATATCGCCACGCGCGGTTGAACAAGTACAGCGCGTAGAACGTCGTGCTGTCTTCCGGACCACCCCGGGTCATGATGAACGCGCTATCGAAGGTCTGGAACGCACCGATGACGCCCATCACCAGGTTGAAGAAGATGACGGGCGTCAGGAGTGGCAGCGTCACGAGGCGCATCCGCTGGAACGGCCCCGCCCCATCGATCATCGCCGCCTCGTAGAGCGCGGTCGGAATGTCCTTCAGGCCCGCCAGGTAGATCACCATGCTCCCGCCCACGCCCCAGAGGCCGCAAAAGATCAGGCTCCAAAACGCCCACTTCGTGTCTTGGAGCCAGTTTGGACCAACGACGCCAAACTGCTTCAAAATCCCGTTGATCAACCCAATCTCTGGATTCAAAATCCAAATGAACACCGTCGCCGATGCCACGCCGGGCACAATTGACGGCAGATAGAAGATCGTGCGAAACACACTCATGCCGCGGACATTCACGTTCAGCAACAGAGCCAGCGCGACTCCCGCAATGATCCCGACCGGGACGGCAAAGAGGGCGTACTTTACCGTGATACCAAGACTCTTGAAGAAAAGCGGATCGCGGGTGAAGAGCGACTGGTAGTTGGCGAGGCCCACCCATCGAGGGTCAGACACGATGTCATACCGAGTGAAGCTGAGGCCAATACTTGCCACAAACGGAAACAAAGTAAAGACAAGAAAGCCAATCAGCCAAGGGGCGATGAAGGCATATCCAACCCAGTTTCTCCTCATAAGCGATCACTTTCGGCAGCGAGGTCGTGACTCCTCTCACATTCAGGATTCCTTTCCGCCAGTGTTCGCGTCATACTGTGACGATGATAGGCTAGATTGGGTCTATCAATGAGAACTATGAAAGCGCTTCTGGTTGCCGCAACCCTAATGGCCTCGTTGCACGCGTGGGCTGCTGTCGAAATCAAGGTCAACGCGAATGACGGCGACTCGCTGGTAGGCGAGCGCGCATTCAGAGTCACCGTCACTGCCAAGTCTGCCGTCACATCGGTCGAATTCTATGTTGGCGATGATCTCCGCGACAGCGACACCAGCACTCCGTACGAGTTTCGATTCGACTCGCTGATGGAAAAGGATGGCCCCTTGGTCGTCAAGTTCAAGGCGTACACGACCGATGGCGAATCGGCCGAGAAGACCCTCCGCCTGAACGTCTCCAACGGCCTCGACAAGGGCGCCGAGTTCCACATCCAGCGCGCAATCGAGTTGCTGCAGTCGAGCAAATGGGATGAGGCCATCACGGCCGGACGCGTTGCCCTGAAGATCGATTCGAACAGCAATCCCGCGCGAATCGTCATGGCCCGCGCGAACTTCGGCAAGGGAGTCTTGGACACTGCCCAGAAGTTCGCCGAAGACGCCCTCGCCGCCGATGCCAACAACACGGAAGCCGCCGACCTGCTCTCCGCCATCAACCTGAAGCGCGCTTTTGGCGTCGTCAGCCGAAGCACCGACCGCAACGAGTCGCTGAATCTGATCAGGACCGCGCTCACCAGCGCCGTCCAGGCTCGACGAAAGGTCCTCGATGCTGCTGTTGACCAGTACGGAACCCCCACCGAAGCGAAACTGATCCCCTTCCTGGATGCCGCCATTCGCGCGGGCAGGTTCAGCCTTGTCATTCAATCGGCCGAAAAGGCGTTTCGGGCCAACCCCAAGCGCGCCGATATCGCGAACCGATTGGCATTTGCCCAGCTTCGCGCCGACCGTAGCGCGGATGCCCTCGCGACTCTGCTCGAACTGCAGAAGACCACAGCTCTAGATGCCTACGGCTACGCATTGCTCGGTGCGATTTACATCCAGCGCGGCGACGACAAGGCTTCCGACGACGCCATGCGCGAGGCGGTTTTGGCCGAAAGCGACAACCCCGGCGTCCTCACGGCCCAGGCGTTCATCGCGCTGAAGCGCAACCGCACCGCCGTCCTGACCACTCTCTCGCAGAACCTTCTGCGCGACCAAGGTCAGAAGGCCGAGGTCAGCTACTTCATCAGCGCCCTCGCAAATCGCCGCAATGACTTCCAAGTCAGCCGCCGATATTTCGAGCGCGGCGTCCTCGCTGAGCCCGCGTTCGCCGAGATCTATATCGAGCAAGCCAACGAATCGATCAGTCTCGCCCTCGGCAAGAGTGTCGAAGCGAAGGAAAAGCAGTTCCAGTTCGATTCTGCCCGCACGTACTACCTCGCCGCCATCGAGGCCCGGTCCTCGTCGGATTCGCTGGTCGGCCTGACCATCGTCTCGCTGCTATCCAGCAAGCCTTCCGATGCCCTGCGGTACGCCCAGGCAGCCGTTGCCGCCAACCCGAACTCCGCCGCCGCCCAATACGCGCTGGCCGGCGCGCTCTCCGCCAACCGACAGTCCGCCCAGGCCCTTCAGGCAAACCTGAAGGCAGGCCAGCTGGACAAGAAGAACCTCGAAGGTCGCCAGATCCCGAACGGTGAAGCCCTGTGGCGCTACTTCACCGCCGCCGGTCGCCCGGTGGTTCTGACCGCTCCTAAGTAAGGCTCAGCCTTCGGATAAAGTCATCAAGCCCCGGCTGTAGCCGGGGCATTTTTATGTCCAAACCTTCGGCCCGTGAGCAGTCCAAGACGCTGTTGCTGGGCCGCCGCGCCGGAGTCGGCCAGTCCGCACTTAGAATCGGCGCGACCTCAACTTCGCGCTCAAATCCAGAAAAGTCTTTGTAAGCCTTAAGGGTGGCAACGGAAAAGGCGTGCCACGACATCGCCTCGCTTCCAGTCAGATGGATGAGACCCGTGAGGTCGGAAATTCCCACCAAAGCAAGCAGGGCGTCGGCCAGATCACCAGTGTAGGTAGGGCATCCGACTTGGTCGCTCACCACTCTGAGGTCACGCCCCGCCCGCCAAGCCTGAATCATTGTTCTCGGGAATGACTTTCCGTTTGGCCCGTAGAGCCAGCTCGTGCGCACCACCGTGCCCCCGCTGGCCAAAACACGCTCCTCGCCCTGACGTTTCGTCTCCCCATAGACGCCCAGTGGATTGGTCTTGTCATCTTCCGTGTAGGGGCCGTCTTTGGTGCCATCGAAAACAAAATCGGTCGAGACATGGATCAGACGAATCCCCGCGAGGCTGCAGGCTTGGGCCAGGTAGCCGGGCCCGAGTGCGTTCAGCTCGAAGGCCGCCTGACCGTTGGTCTCGGCAAGGTCGACCGCCGTATATGCCGCGCAGTTCACGCAGACTTCAGCATTGACTTCTCCCGAAGCCAGCCGGGCCACGGCGCTCGGGTCTGTTATGTCCAGTTCCGCGCGACTGGGAGCGAAAACCTCGTGACCTGCCCGCCGAGCCGCCACGGCGAGGTCAGTTCCCAGCATTCCCGTTCCGCCGACGAGCAAGAGTTTCATCAAGAGGCGTTGTACCTGCGTACACTCTTGAGATGAGTGGCAAATGGCTTGGTTGCGGGTTGCTGGTCGCGCTGACGGCCGTGGCGAGTGCGCAGCTCACGCAATCAGAAACGCGCCTGCTCGATGATGGCCTGTTCATCGGCAATCTCTCGCGCGACGATCTGAAGTTCACGCGCCGCGCCATCTCGCCATTGTTGCTGCCCGGGCTTGCCGTCCAAGCCCTCGACGATCCCCTCGCCACCATCGACGCAATCCTCGAGCGAGCCGCCCAGCCCGTGCCCACTTCGGGACGGCTTGTCGCTTCCCTTTTCGAGCAAACCTTCGGGCCCGAGGCGGTCACGCTCCCGGTCGTGGCCCCGGTGAAAGCACCGGCCGATCCGCGCCTGCCCGAAAGTCTGCGTCCATCCATCGACCGCTTGCTAACCGCTCTCTCGGTCGCCAATGCCTGCGTCAAGAAAGCCATCGCCAACGTGCCTCCAGAAAAGCGCCGGCCCCTCATCGAAACTCTGCCCAGACTTGCCCCCGGCATGGCCGGAGAAGCTTTCGACTTTGTGAAATCGACCGCCCTAGATGCGGCCGAAGTCGAGTCACTTCTCGCCAAAGTCGATCAGTCCTACCTCCGCGCCGCCGCCTTGGTCATGACCAGGGCCGTCGAAGCCGAAATGCCGAGCCTTCGCGCGGCGGCAAAGCTCAACATCCCCGAGAAATTGCGCTGGACCGTTGATGGCATGGTGGTCGAGATTGCCGGAACGGGGAACGACGTCCACGCCTCGCGCGATGCCCTCTTTCTCCTTGATCTTGGCGGGCGCAACCACTACCCGGGCCGCTATGCCGCCGGCATCGGCTACGCCTCCATGCTCATCGACCTCGGCGGAGACGCCGTGGTAGAGGGGCCGGACGCCAACTTCGGCTGCGGAATCCTGGGTGTGGGATTGGCCGTCGTCAACGGCGGCCATGCATCGTTTCGAACAAAGGCGCTCACTTGCGGGGCTGGCCTAGCCGGGGTCGGCATCCTCTTGCGGGAGGGAGGGAACGACACCTACCGTTCGGGCACCCAGTCACAGGGCTTCGGCTACCGAGGCACCGGGATCCTTATCGACACCGCCGGCGACGACACCTTTGACGCCCCAACCTTGAGCCAAGGGGCGAGCTTTTCGGGCGGACTAGGCGCCCTGGTCGACCGCTCTGGATCAGACCGTTACCGCCTGCGCGGCGACTTCGGCCAGGGATTCGGCTCCCTCGGAGTGGGATTGCTCTGGGACCAAAAGGGGAACGACAACTACGAGGGCGGCTCTTTCTCCCAAGCCGCCGCGATCCAAGACGGCCTCGGAATCCTCCTTGACGAAGCGGGCGAGGACACCTACACCGCGACCACGATGGCCCAGGCAGCCGCCGATCAGCGGTCGGCGGCATTCCTGCTCGACCTCGGCGGCGATGACGTCTACACGGGCCGCGCCGACCGAATCCAAGCCCTCGCCCGCGACCACAGCGTGGCCGTTCTCCTCGACCGCGAAGGTGATGACTCCTACACCGTCCGAGACGGCACCCGTGCGGGTGCATTTGACGCAAGCCTGGCCTTGCTCCTGGATGACAGCGGCGACGATCGAATCCATGGCGGGATGAACGGTGCCGCCTATGGGTCCATTGCGATCTTCGCTACCGGTGGTGGCGAGCGCAATATCACGCTCAAGTCTGGCGAAGGCAAGGCCGTCGTGCCGAGAAAGACGATCAACCGCAAACGCCCGCCAGTTGGATCGATCCCAGCCCAGGATGTCGCGGCTCTGCTGCAGGACTACCGCAAAGCCATCGGAACGGCGAAAGAAGCCCTCCTCGATCGGATCTTTGCCATCGGTTTGCCCGCGCTGGACGCCTGGCTTCAAAGCCCGGTAGCCGATGGGTCCGATACCGAAGACCTGGCCGAGCTGGTTCTCGCCCTTGGTGAAGCGGGCGACAAGACCCTACGAGATGCATCAAAGACCCAGCCAATCAAATCTCTAAAGATTGCCAGCAGATCTCAAACTCGCCTCGAAGGGCTCGAAAAGTGGCTCCGCGACCCCGGAACGACCGAGGCTGCCCTCGCCTACGCGGCTTCCGTGCCCGATCCAAAGTGGCTGCCCGAGATCGACCTCCTCGCCGCTTCGCCAAACTCCCTGGTTTCGCGCGCCGCCCTCAGCGTTCTCGATGCGATTGGCCAACCTTTGTCGCTCGCTACATTCCAGGTCTTCATCCCCTCACCCGATCCCCTTCGCCGAGCCCAGGCTGTGGCATTCCTCGGTCGTTTTCCCGCTCAAAGTCTCAGCCTTGCCCAGTCGATGCTCGCCTCGGGTGACGAACGAACTGCCCGGCTAGCTATCCAGATTCTCGGACGAATTGCAACCGAAGACGCCCTCAACCTGGCTGGAGCCGAACTCGACAAAACCCCCGGACGCAAGATCGAGGCCTTAAAGGCCCTCGATGGCCGGGCTCCGGCAAAGTTCCGCGCCAAGATGCTTGACCTCCGCCGGGACCCGAACGACCTAGTGCGCTTGGTCGCGAACGAGGTCAACCCCTAACCGGAAGAGTAAACTATGAGCTTGGAAACTCCCCGCCAGTTTGGCTTCGAGACGCGCATGCTCCACGCCGGGCAGATTCCCGACCCCTACGTGGGCTCGCGCGCCGTGCCCATCTACCAAACCACCTCGTACGTGTTCCGAAACGCCGATGAGGCCGCGCACCTCTTCGAGCTAAAGCAGTACGGCAACATCTATTCGCGAATCAGTAACCCAACCACGGCGGTCTTCGAGGAGCGCATGGCGTCGCTGGAAGGCGGCACCGGGGCGGTCGCGGTCGCCAGCGGCATGGCCGCCGAGTTCGGCACGGTCATGACGCTGATGTCGCCCGGCGACCACCTCGTGGCCTCCTCGCAACTCTACGGCGGCACCCTCACGCTATTTGCCCACACCCTCAAGAAGCTCTCAATCGACGTCACGTTCGTCGACCCATCCGACCTTGCCGCCTGGGAAGCCGCGATCACCAAGAAGACCCGCGCCCTGTTCGTCGAGACCATCGGCAACCCGATTGGCAGCATTGCCGACCTCGAGGCCATCGCTGCCCTCGGCAAGAGTCACCGCATCCCCCTGATCGTGGACAGCACCTTCGCCACGCCGTACCTCTGCCGACCTATCGAGTGGGGCGCGACCATCGTCATCCACTCCGCGACGAAGTTCATTGGCGGACACGGAACGAGCATTGGCGGCGTCGTGGTGGATTCTGGTGAATTTGACTTCTCGCGCTATCCGACGATTGCCGAACCCTCGCCTTCGTACCATGGGATGCGGTTCTTCGACACCTTCGGTCACTACGGATTCCTGATGAAACTGCGGGCCGAAACCGTCCGCGACACCGGCGCATGCATCTCACCGACCAACTCGTTCCAACTGCTCCAGGGCCTCGAAACCCTGTCGCTGCGCATGGATCGACACGTCGCCAACGCGCAAAAGATTGCCGAGTTTCTCGCTAGCCATCCGAGCGTCGGAAAAGTGAACTACGCTGGCTTGCCAAGCCACCCGCACCACGAACTTGCGAAGAAATACCTGCCCAAGGGCCCGGGCGCGGTCTTCTCGTTCGAGATCGCTCCGCCGTCCGGCGATGTCCGGTTGGCTGGGCGCAAATTCATTGAGGCACTCCAGTTGTTCTCGCACCTCGCCAACGTCGGTGACGCGAAGTCACTGGTGATTCACCCCGCCTCCACCACGCACCAACAGAATTCGGACGAGGAACTCGCCGCGGGCGGCATTACTCCGGCGATGATTCGGCTTTCGGTCGGCCTCGAAACGGCCGAGGATTTGATATGGGATTTGGATCAAGCACTGTCTGCAGCATCAGCCTAAACACCTCGCTCACCCCCGAGCAACGGGCGAAGTACCAAAACACCCAAGTGATCAACCAGATTCTTGGGTCCGCGAAGGTGATCGCCATCGTTGGGCTCTCGACCGAGAGCACCAAGCCGAGCAACATGGTCGGCTCGTACCTGCAGGACGAAGGCTATCGCATTGTCCCCGTCAATCCCCGAGCGACCGAAATTCTTGGCGAAGTTAGCTATCCCGACCTGAAGAGCATCCCATTCCCGGTCGACGTCGTGGACGTTTTCCGCCCTGCTGGCGAACTTGACGCGATTGTCGACGATGCCATCGCGATTGGCGCAAAAGCGTTCTGGAGCCAACTGCGGATCATCAACTTCCCCGCCGCCGACCGCGCGATCGCGGCGGGCCTCTTCGCCGTCATGGATAAGTGCATTAAGATGGAGCACGGACGGTTCGGCGGCGCCCTTCATTGGGCCGGAATGAATACCGAAGTGATCACTGCCCGGCGTCGAGGTAGCTAGCCCCGAAGGTCGCGGATCGCACAGCGCCAAGCAGCTTGGCGGTGCATTCCTCCTTCGACAAAATGCTGGTGTCAACCACAACATCGGGCCGCATGGGCGCTTCGTAGGGCGAGGATATGCCCGTGAAGTTCGCCAATTCGCCACTGATCGCACGCTTGTACAGCCCCTTCGGGTCGCGCAAAATGGCTTCTTCGAGCGGGCAATGCACGTGCACCTCAATGAACGAATCCCCAACTGTCGCGCGGGCAAACTCGCGCTGAGCGCGCAGGGGCGAAATGAACGACGCAATGACCACGCAGCCTTGGTCGGCAAGCAGCTTGGCGACCTCGGCGGCACGGCGAATGTTCTCCGTGCGCGCTTCTTCCGTGAACCCCAAATCACGGCAAAGTCCCGCCCGTAGGGCGTCCCCATCGATCTGAATGGCAAAGACCCTCCGCGCCAAAAGTGCCTGGCGAAGGAGGTCAGACAGCGTGGACTTCCCCGCCCCGCTCAACCCCGTCATCCAAATCACCGCGCCTGCCATGTGATCTAGTTTACAGTCTCGCAAATCTGAAGCAATCGCGATGCAAGCGCGTATAACATGGAAAGAGAGCCATGATGCTGAAAGCCTATTCTCGTTCCGTGTTCGCGCTCGTAGGGTCGCTGCTCGTCCTTGGCGCGTCCCTGAGCGTGCCTGCTGGCCTGGGGCAAACCAAGAAAGCGCCTGCTGCTCCAGCGAAGAAGAGCCCCGGTGAGATCGCCTTCCAGAAGCGTTGTGCCTCATGCCACGGAGCCAAGGGCGAAGGTGGACCGGGATTCGCCAAGCCCCTCATGGGCACCAGATCGGTAAGCGAGCTCACCAATTTCATCAAAAAGCAAATGCCTCCGGGGCCGGTCAAGACGCCCCCTGCCGATGCCGCCATCATTGCCGATTTCATGCACGGGGCCTTCTACTCGCCCCTTGCCCAAGAGCGCAACCGACCCGCCCGCGTCGAACTCACTCGCTTAACCGTCCGCCAGTTCCGCAATGCCGTCGCTGATCTAGTCGGCGACTTCCACTCCGTGCTCCCCGCTCGCCCCGCCCAAGGCCTCACCGGTGATTACTACAAGTCACGCAACACCGGGGGCGGCAACCGTGCCCTCAATCGGATCGATGCGGAAGTCAACTTCGACTTCAAGACCGAAGCTCCCAACAAGGACATGGACCCGTACAACTTCACGGTCATCTGGACCGGCAGTGTCCTCGCTCCTGACACAGGCGATTACGAGTTCATCATAAAGTCTGACCAAGCCGTGCGGATGTGGATCAACGAGCAGAAAGATCCTTTCGTTGATGGCTGGGTCCGGTCCGCCAACGAAAACGAATTCCGCGGCTCGGTGAACCTGCTCGGAGGCCGTGCGTATTCTGTTCGCCTCGAGTTCACCAAAGCGACGCCTGGCGTTGACGACACGGAAAAGAAGAAGAAATCTGCCCCGGCCAAGGCTTCGGTGGCTCTGCTTTGGAAGCGTCCCAAACGGGTCGAGGAAGTCATTCCGAGCCGATACCTTTTCCCCGACTGGATCCGTCCCACCTTCGTCGTGACTAGTCCGTTCCCGCCCGACGACCGCAGCATCGGCTACGAGCGCGGCAATTCGGTCTCTAAAGAGTGGGACGAAGCGACCACCGCCGCCGCCCTGGAGACCGCTGCATACATCAGCTCGAACATCCGGTCGCTTACCGGCATTCCGGACGATGCGCCCGACCGCATCGCCCGCCTGAAGGCGGGCTGCAAGAGCTTCGTCGAGCGCGCCTTCCGTCGCCCGCTCACCAAGGACCTCGAAGATCTCTATATCAATCGCCAGTTCGACCAGTCGCCGAATGCCGAAACCGCCCTCAAGCGGGTGGTGATTCTGACCCTGAAATCGCCCCGCTTCCTCTATCGCGAAATCGGTGCGGGCCAAAAGGACGCCTACGCCACGGCCGCGCACCTTTCGTTTGGCATCTGGGACACCTTGCCCGACCCCGAGTTGCTGCAGGCAGCCGCCAAGGGTGAACTCGCGACCCGCGACCAAGTGACCCGCCAAGCCGATCGCATGGCCAGCGACCCGCGCGCCTGGAACAAGCTCCGCGAATTCCTGCTGCTCTGGCTGAAGATTGACGAAGTCCCCGACCTCGTCAAGAGCGTCAAGAAGTTCCCCGAGTTCGACCTGGCGACGGCATCCGACCTCCGCAGTTCCCTGGAGATTTTCTTGGAAAGCACCGCCTGGAGCCCGACCTCGGATTACCGCGACCTGATGTTGAGCCAGAACCAGTACCTAAACGGTCGGCTCGCCAAGCTGTACGGGGTCTCGCTCGCCGCCGATGCTCCCTTCCAAGCCGTCAAGCTAGACCCGGAGAAGCGTTCGGGCTTGCTGACTCAGCCCTACATGCTCTCTCGTCTGGCCTACATCGAAACCACGTCGCCGATCCACCGTGGCGTCCTGATCATTCGGAACATGTTGGGCCGGACCCTGAACCCACCGCCGGCGGCCTTCACCCCCCTTGCCGCCAGCCTCCATCCAAGCCTCACCACGCGCGAGCGCGTCGCCCTCCAGACAAAGCCGGCCGCTTGCCGCAACTGTCACGAGATGATCAATCCACTCGGATTTACTCTGGAACAGTTCGACGCCATCGGTCGAATTCGCAGTGCTGAGAACGGAAAACCGATCAACGCTAACGGAAGCTATGTGGACAAATCGGGCAACACCATCAAGTTTAACGACGCAAGGGACCTTGCCCGGTACCTCGCGACCAGCGAGGATGCCCACGAGGCTTTCGTCGAAAAGCTCTTTCAGCACGTCGTCAAACAGCCTGCGCGGGCCTTTGGAGTGCAGACCTTGCCAAAACTCGAAAAATCCTTCGCGCAAAACGAATACAGCATTCGTAAACTCATTGTAGAATCCGTTGTATCCACCGCCTTTTCAGCTCCGGCCCCGGCCAAGGTTGCCCCAAGACCATGATCATTCGAACCACAACCCGACGCGAATTCTTGCGAGATCTCGGCCTCAGCGCGGCCATGCTGCCATTCGTCAGCAACCTCCCTGGGTTGCTCGGAAGCACGAAGCCTGCCCGCAAGAAGCGGCTGATCGTCATGTTCAGCCCGGATGGTATTGTGCCCAACACCTTCTGGCCCGACCAAGGCGGATCGGACTTCCAGTTCAAAGAGATTCTGAAGCCCCTGGAGCCGTTCAAGGACAAGACCCTTCTCCTCCGCGGAGTCTCCACCAAGGTGCGTGGCGACGGCGATGGCCACATGCGTGGAATCGGGTGCCTCCTCACCGGCGTCGAGCTCTTTCCCGGCAACGTCCAGGGCGGATCGGACACTCCCGCCGGCTGGTCGAGCGGAATCTCGATCGACCAGGAAATCAAGAACTACCTCCAAAAGTCGCCCGCAACCCGCACTCGGTTCGGCTCGCTTGAGTTCGGTGTCATGGTCCCCGACCATGCAGACACCTGGACGCGAATGGTCTACGCCGGACCCAACAAGCCGATCACGCCCATCGATGACCCCTACCAAATGTTTGGCAAACTTTACGGCCAAGCCAAGGACCAAGAGGCCCTGAAGAGCGTGCTCGATGACCTTCGTGACGACATGACGAAGGTGAAGTCCCAACTCGGAGCCAAGGATCGCGCCCTCCTCGACGAGCATGCCGACCTCGTGCGTGACATGGAGAAAGAAATCCAACAGAACCGTAAGCAGGATGTTGGCCACGCGGTGCCTTCGATCGAGCCGGGCGTCCGCCAAGAAAACGACAAGATTCCTCAGATCAGCAAGCTCCAAATCGACCTTCTGATCAGCAGCTTCGTCGCCGACTCCGCCCGCGTTGCCACCCTCCAATACACCAACTCCGTGGGCCAAGCGCGAATGACATGGCTCGGGATTCATGAAGGGCAACACGACCTGTCGCACGAGCCAGACTCGAACAAGGAAGCCCAAGACAAGCTGACCAAGATCAACAAGTGGTACTGCGAACAGCTTGCCTACCTCGTCAAGCGCCTTGCCGAAACCAAAGAGACAGACGGATCGGGAACCCTCCTCGACAACACCCTCATCGTCTGGAGCAACGAATTGGGCCAAGGCAACTCGCACACCCTGGACAACATCCCGTTTGTTCTGGTAGGCAATGGTGCCGACTTCAAGATGGGCCGATCATTGCGCTACGGCAATGTTCCCCACAACCGCCTGCTCATGGCGCTCGCCCACAGCTTCGGCCACCGCATCAACAAATTCGGCAATCCGGACCTGTGCGGCGCGGGGCTTCTGCCTGATCTAACCTAAGGGCTGGCTTACAGCCAGCCCTTACGGCCCGCGATGTACGTCGCGTAGAAATCGCCGTCGCTCTTGGTCAAGTAGATGATGCCCTCAGCGATGGCGATCGCCCAGACAACCAGTGGCCCAATTCCGCAGGTGACCCAACCGCTGGCAAGGGTCACCACAAGCATGATGGCGCCCTCGACCGTGTAGCCCAAGTAGAACTTGTGGATGCCCAACGTGCCCAAAACGATGGCAAGGATGCCAGCCGGAATCTTCTTTTCAGCAGGAACAATACTCATCTCAAATCCCTCGTGCATAGCTTCGCACACTCTAAGCGAAACCAGAAAATCCTTGGGTCCACAACGGGACCATCGGAAACTCGCATGGGCCAAGGGCCCCAACGGACGGCCCGCACAAAGTGGCGGCCAAGATAGTTCATAATGGACGGAAGAGCGGAGTGGTGTCCGAGTGGTCGATGGAGCGGGCCTGGAAAGCTCGTATACAGCAATGTATCGTGGGTTCGAATCCCACCCACTCCGCCAGGTTTTCATGATCCATCCTAATTCCGAGGAAATTGACCACAGAAATGCGGTCATGCGCGCGATCATGGACCGCATCGATCACGATGTCCGGATCAAACTGCCGGATTTTGATCGCGCCAATGCCCTAGAATCCGACGCAAGCCGAATCGCCTTGGTTGGCATCGAGGCAAACGCCTACAGCGGCACCGTCGGCGAGTTCCGCTACCAATTCGAGGGCGAGGACGACCTCTTGCACCTCTTTGTGTTGCGCATCGATGGTTCCACCCTCACGGTCCAGGAAGGCCAGCAACTCGCGGGCTGGCTACTACCCGGTGTGCCGCTGGGCCTCATCTGGCTGAAACCCGGCTCCATCTCCCAGCATTTCTACGTGGGCCACGACCTCTTGCAGACCCACCTGATCCGGTCTTAGACGTCCAGTAGCCAGCGATGGGCTGGACTCAGGCGGGCCAATGTCTCTTCGCGAATGTACTTTGCCTGGTCGAGTTGCTGACCATTGTGCCGTCGTGTCCAATAACTGTGCACGGCCCGTCGTCGGTTGGCCGTTCGATTGAGGGTCCCCCCGTGCCAAGTGTGGCTGTTGAAGACGACCGCCGTTCCTGCGGGCGCAAGCAGGAGGATCTCATCTGGGTGCGGCTGGGTCGGGTCGGCCATGTCGTCGCTTGGGACCTTTGTTCCCCAGTTGTGGGAGCCAGGGACTGCCCGGGTCGCCCCGTTTTCGGTGGTGAAGTCATCCAAGAGCCAGATTGAGTTGCACACTTGCCAATCTCCTGCCGTGCCCAACCGGCCCCAATCGGCATGCAAAGCCTGCAAACCCTCCCCTGGCTTGGCAAAGCGCGCGTTCAAAGACGAGAGCTTTAGGTCATTTTGCAGCACATGCGCCAGCGCCGCCAGCACCTTCGGGTGCGAGTAGAAAGGCAAGAAGACCTCGCCCTTGTTGACCAAGTCCGCCAGTCTCTCTGTACCCACTTCCTGGTGGACTTCCTTGCCCGCTTCGTCCCCTTCCTCGACCAAAATCTCGTCCAGCCGGATAGAAATCGCCCGGACTTGGTCCGAGGAAAGCGCCCCCGGGATCAGGAGCAGGCCATCCCGATCCAGCTGGCTTCGATCGTCATCGGTGAGAAGTGATGGCTCAGCGCCGAGCAGGGAGAGGGCAAGTTCGGTCGTCATTTGCCGCATAGTACACTCAACTCGTGACCGAAGACATCCGCATCGGCCAGATCATTCGCGCTGAGCTCAATGCCAAGGCAAGGAAGCCTGCCTACAAGCTTTGGATCGACTTTGGCGAACTTGGCACCAAGACTTCGAGCGCACAAATCACCGATCTCTATCGCCCCGAAGGCCTTGTCGGGCGTGTGATTGTCGCCGTGCTCGGCCTCGGCAGCCGCAACGTAGCCGGGTTCGAGTCCGAAGTTCTCGTCCTTGGCGTGCAAAATCTTCGTGGAGAAGTCGTATTGCTGGCGGTGGACCAAGATGCGCCGCTCGGAGCGAAGGTACACTAGGAAATTCAAGGCCGGACGTAGCTCAATGGATAGAGCATCAGTCTTCGGAACTGAGGGTTGGGGGTTCGAGTCCCTTCGTCCGGGCCAAGCTTTCAAGGGGTATTGTTGAACCATGGCTGGTGATTATCTCGGCATTCTCTTCCTCATCGCGGTCGCGGCCATCGTCTGCGGCGCGATGGTGACCCTGAGCTGGGTCCTTGGTCCGAAGAAGAACACCCCCTACAAATCTTCGCCCTACGAGTGCGGCGTGACGCCCTCCGGAGACGCGAAAGAGCGATTCCCGATCAAGTTCTATCTCGTCGCCATCGTCTTCATCCTCTTCGATATCGAAGTGGTGTTCCTGTGGAGCTGGATGACGGTGTTCAAGAACTCGGACACTGCGTTCATGACGAGCAGCTTTATCTACTTCATCTCCTACATGGCCACTTGGATCCTCGGTTACGTCTACATGATGCGAGTCGGTGCCATCGACTGGGATGAGACGCTCTCGCTCCACCCTGAGAAGTTCGGCACTCCCGAGCCGGTCAGCTCGAACGAAGACCTCGGCATCCCCGAATTCGTCCTGAAGCCCGCGATGGGAGCCGGCGAATAATGGGCGTCCCCATGGTTGGCGACCAGCGCCTCGAAGTGGTTTCTCTCGAAGCCGCCGTCCCCGGCGCGATCCTCAAGGTCAAAGAGTTCCGGGGGGAAACCTACCTCTGCACGTCGGTTGATCGCCTTCGCGACGTCCTCCAGGTCCTGCGCGACCACCCAGACCTTCAGTACAACTACTTCTCCGAGTGCCTCGGCGTCGATTACAGCCGCTGGGAGCACGAGCGCGACCTCGAGGGCCGCTTCGAGATCGTCTACAACCTGATGTCCCTCAAGCACTACTCCCGGATCTTCGTGAAGATCGCGGTCGATGATGGCGAAACGGTCCCGACTGTGCGCGACATCTACGAAGGTGCCGAGTATCCCGAGCGCGAGATTCAGGATCTGTTCGGTATCTTCTTCGAAGGCAACGGCCCCACCAAGGGTCAACGCTTCCTCCTCCCCGACGACTGGGTCGGATTCCCCCTCCGCAAGGAGTATCCCCTCGGCGGCGACGACGTCATCTTCGACGGTGGCGACCGTGGCCCCGCCATCGAAGACCTCATGATGCCCCACGCGGGCGAGAGCTTCGAAGGCCGCACCGGCTCCGAAGACGTCAGCGGACGCTAAATCCAACCGGAAACGAGAGCGGTGGCCAAGTCATTGGCCACCGCTCTTTTGTTTAGTCTCTCTTACGGAAGAGTACGTTCATCGAGAAGTCCTCGACTTCGACCGGAGTACCCGATGGCTCCCTTCGCGAAGTGGTGATCTCGTCCGAACCGACGCCGTCTCGCCCGCCGCGACGGCGGCGGCCTCGGCGGCGGTCGTTATCGCGACCACCCGAGTTGCCCGCAAGCGGCGGGTTCTCGTCTTCACCCTCGGGGACCTCGACCACAATCGGTCGCAAGAACCACTCGTCGGCCACGTCATCCGATTCGCCACCCTCGATCCATTCGCCGAGGCGCATGATCGGGACGTCGAAGTTGCTCGCATCCTGGCGGATGTTCGCCTCTCGCGGTGGAAGCTGGTCCATCTTCAGCCAATCGGCCGGGTTGACTTGGATGAGGCTTTGGACTTCCTCGTGGGTGCCGACCAAGAACGCGTGAGTGGAGCCCGCATTCGCGTGGAACCGAAGATTGACGCTATCGACCGCTGCCCACTGACCAGTCAGTAGGTTGTAGGCGCAGTGCTTATCCGGCAGCGCAATCGTTCGCGCACCCGCCACCTGGCAGTGCACGGTCAGGAACGGCGCGCGCACGTGGACCACGTCATCCTGGAAATTCCAAACGTGGGCCCCCGCCATTTGCACCAGCGCGCGGATGAGCGCGGGATTAACCTGCGGCTCGCCCAAGAAGATGCTGGTCCAGCGAGTGGATTTGTCGTTGCCTTCTTGGAAGTCGCGGACCACAAAACTAGGCAAGCCGGTCTGGGAATACTCACCGAGAACGGTCGCGTCCTCCGGAATCGCAAAGTAGCTTGGCTCCAGTTTCGAGCCCGCCAGAGCGTTGCGATCAGGGAAGGCTTCGGTGAGCGAATGGCGACTCTTGAAGATTGTCGTGCCCGATTTGCTGTTGAATGGCTGCGGCTTGAGCGCAATACCGGTGACTTCCCTTGCCCGTTCCAAGCTGTCGCGGCCCGCGTCGAAGAGTCCAGCCGAATAGAGCCAGAACAGAATCTTGCCGTCACGCTGCAAGCGGGTCTTGATCGCCGTCCGCAGTTCGGGCCGGATGTCCCAAGCATTCAGGAACAGATAGACCTTGCTCTCGGGGAATTTCTCTCGGTGGGCGAGGTCACTGAGTAGGTAGAACCCAGCACTCACGCCCGCCCGCATGACCGCCTCTCGGACGTTCTGGACAAGCAAAGTGAACGCATTGGGATCGACCAAGTACGCCAAAGC
>JBMOJD010000050.1:0-24371 GCA_049317025.1 Fimbriimonas sp.
AACGCAGTTGCGATTCGGACCGTCGCGCCGATTCCGAAGTCAGCATGGACCCATGTGGGATGGACTTGGGACGGAACCGGACAGGCAACCGGGCTAAAGCTCTACGTCAGTGGCAAGCCCGCGGCCACGACCGTCGTCCAAGACCAGTTATGGAAGAAGATCAACGCCTACGGCGACCTCGGCCCGAGCAGCGGAGAGTGGTCTTTTGGCCAACGATTTCGATGTGCTGGTTTCAAGGGTGGCAAGCTGGATGATGTCGCGTTCGCCGGACGCGAATTGAGCGCAGACGAGATGCGGCAAGTCGCCGCCGGGGCCGAGCCAACTGCGGGAGTGGACTCCAGTCGGGAGGCGGCCAAGCAGAAGGTCCGCGAAGCCCAGCAAAATCTCGCCAGCTTTGAGGAATCGATCTACGAGATTTCGGTGATGCTAGAGGCCCGGAAGACGGTGCCCGCCTATGTGCTGGCACGGGGACAATACGATGCCCCGCGCACGGATAAGAACCGCGTACGGCCAGGGACTCCGGCGGTGCTTCCGCCCTTGCCTACCGGGGCTCCGGCCAACCGGCTGGGCCTCGCCCAATGGGTCACGTCACCGGACCATCCCCTGACCTCGAGGGTCGCCGTGAACCGTATTTGGCAAATGATCTTCGGGACCGGGCTTGTGGAGTCAAGCGAAAACTTTGGCACTCAAGGCTCGCAACCGACCCACCCGGAACTGCTCGACTATCTGGCTCGGCGGTTCGTAAACTCGGGTTGGGACGTGAAGGCCCTGGTCAAGGCGATCGTTCTGTCCTCGACCTATCGACAGGACTCCGTGCGTAACCCGAAGGGACAGAAGGTCGATCCCGAGAATCACCTCTACTGGCGCGCCCCAAGCCATCGCCTCACGGCGGAAATGGTGCGCGATACGGCTCTCGCCGCTTCAGGGTTGCTCAACGACAAAATTGGTGGCGCGCCGGTCAATCCGTATCAGCCTGCGGGAATCTGGTCGGAGAACAACACGATGAGCCCGGGCTTTGTCCAAAGCCGAGGCGTAGACCTGTACCGGCGTTCGCTCTATTCGACCTGGAAACGCACCACGCCAATGCCAAGCATGTTGATGTTCGATGCGACCTCGCGCGAGGCTTGCACCGTCCGGCGTCCGGTCACGAGCACGCCTTTGCAGGCACTCGTGCTGCTGAATGACGTGCAATTCGTCGAGGCCGCCCGCGCGCTCGCAACCTTCGTATTGAAGGCGGACGGGACAGACGAATCACGGCTTAACATCGCTTTTCGACGCCTGACCGGGCGAAGCCCGAGCGAAAGGGAAATCAAGATTCTTGCCGAAACCGTTCAAGCTCAGCGCCAAGTATTCCGCGACCGTCCCGGCGATGCTGAGAAGCTTCTGAAGGTGGGCGAATCGCCGGTGCCCACAGGCCTCGACATCAATGACCTCGCCGCCATGACCGTGACAGTCCAGATGATTTTGAATTCGGATGCAGTGATATGGAAGAGATAAGCAACCTCCTTGGCCTAACCCGCCGTGAATTTTTTGGGCAAACCGCCAAGGGCGTGGGAGCCATGGCCCTCGCTTCCCTGCTCCCGAATCTTGCCTTTGGCAGTGCGTTCGGCCAGGGGCAAAAGTCGCGATTTCATCACCTGCCCAAGGCGAAGCGGATCATCTACCTCTTCCAAGCCGGTGGCCCGGCCCAGCAGGATCTCTTCGACTACAAGCCGATGCTGAACAAGCTTCACGGCCAGCCGCTACCCGATTCGGTCCGAGGCACGCAGCGTCTGACGGCGATGAGTGCCAACCAGGCCGTGATTCCGCTGGCGGGCTCGCCCTTCAAGTTCGCCCAGCACGGCCAAGGCGGCGCGTGGATGAGCGAACTCTGGCCGCACCTAGCCACCGTGGCCGACGAACTGTGTTTCGTCAAGTCGATGTACACCGAGGCGATCAACCACGACCCTGCGATCACGTTCTTCCAAACCGGAAGCCAGATTGCGGGGCGGCCATCGATGGGGTCTTGGCTTTCCTACGGCCTGGGGTCTATGAACGAGGACTTGCCCACTTTCGTCGTCCTGGCGAGTGCAGGCAAGGGTGACCAACCGCTCTACGCTCGGCTTTGGGGGAGTGGGTTCTTGGATTCGCGCTACCAGGGCGTGCGCTTCCGGTCGAGCGGCGAGCCAGTGCTCTACCTCTCGAACCCGGATGGCATCTGCCAATCCGGTCGCCGGGCCATGCTCGACCGACTGAGTGACCTCAACCGAGTCCAGTTCGAGAACGAACTCGACCCCGAGATCGAAAGCCGGATCGCCCAGTATGAACTGGCCTACCGTATGCAAACCAGCGTGCCCGAGGTCACCGACCTCAGCAAGGAGCCGGACGAAGTCTTTGAACTGTACGGACCCGATGCTCGCAAGCCGGGGACTTTCGCCTCGAACTGCCTGATGGCGCGGCGATTGGCGCAAAAAGGTGTGCGATTCATCCAGCTCTATCACCAAGGCTGGGACCAACACGGCGGCCTGAAGGGCGGCATCAGCGTCCAATGCCGCGATACCGACCAGCCCACGACGGCGCTGATCAAGGACCTGAAGCGGCTGGGGATGCTCGAGGACACCTTGATCGTTTGGGGAGGCGAGTTTGGCCGCACGAGCTACTCGCAAGGTTCGTTGGAAGTCAATTCCTTTGGCCGCGACCACCATCCGCGCTGCTTCACTGTCTTCATGGCCGGGGGCGGCGTGAATGCGGGCACGACTTACGGTCGGACGGATGACTACGGCTACAACATCGCCGACGCCAATGGCCAGGCGATTCACCCGACCAAGCACGAATTCACCGAAGGGGCCGTGCACGTCCACGACCTCCAGGCGACGCTGCTTTGGCTCTTGGGTGTGGACCATAAGCAATTGAGCTTCCCATACCAAGGCCGCGACTTCCGGCTGACGGACGTTCACGGCCACGTCGTCAAGGCATTGATGCGCTAGCCGCTGACGTTTTTGGCTTGGCGACGGTATCATGAGGTGTGGCCAATCCTGCACCCGCCGAGATCGTCGAATCCCGAGAGACCCTAGAGCAGTACCTAAGGGAAATGCTCTTCATCCGCCACTTCGAAGAGAAGTGCAACCTGGGATACCGCCAGGGCAAAGCGGGCGGCTACATGCACGTCTACATCGGCATGGAAGCGCTCGCGGTCGGCTGGATGCATGCGATTCGGAAGGGCCATGACTATGTCATCACCGCCTATCGCGACCACGCCCATGCGCTTCTGCTCGGCACTTCACCGGTCGCTCTGATGGCCGAGATTTTTGGCCGACGCGATGGAACTGCTGGCGGCAAGGGCGGATCGATGCACATTTACGATCCGGCGAATGGCTTCTATGGCGGCTGGGGAATCGTTGGCGGCCACGTGCCCCTCGGTGCTGGCCTTGCGTTCGCTTCGAAGTATCGCGGTGAGGACCGAGTTTGCCTCAACTTCCTCGGTGATGGCGCGGCCAACCAGGGCGTCGTGTTCGAGACGCTCAACATGAGCGGCCTTTGGGACCTGCCCTGCATCTTCATCATCGAGAACAACGAATTCGCCATGGGTACGCGGTTGGAGTACCACGCTGCCGATGAGGAACTCTGGAAGCGCGGACTGCCGTTCGGCATCAAGAGCGAGCGCGTGGATGGCATGGACGTGCTCCAGATGCGTAAGACTGCCGATCAGATCGTGGACTACGTCCGCACGGAAGGCAAGCCGTTCTTCGTCGAAGTGATGAGCTACCGATACGCCGGCCACGGCGCGGCGGACAACGACCGCCAGCTCTACCGGACCAAGGAAGAGGAAGAGGCCGCCTGGAGCCGCGACCCGGTCACTCGCCTGAAGCGACAGATGATCGCCGCTGGTTACCTGAGCGAGGAGAGCTACGAGGCCATCGATGCTGAGCTGGTCGAGCAGGTCGAGAAGATCTACGAAGAAGCCGACGCCTCGCCGTTCCCCGATCCGACTGAGGTTTACGACAACATCTACTCGGATATGAACGTCGAGAAAGGCCACTAAGGCCCTCTCGAAATCTGCAAAATTGCCCACTTCGGTGGGCTTTTTTGTGCCTGCCCATAGTATGTTCACAGGATGTCCGAAGATAGCTGGACTAGGCTCCGCCAACAACTGCAAGACCAGTTGAGCACCATCGAGTCGTGGGAGCCATGCGATCCCGATCCCGCCGCGCTCCGGTGCGAGTTTTCGAGACACCGCACGCTCGCCCATCTCCGGGCGGGTCAAGAGCAATGGCTCGTCGTGCTCGTTGCCTTCTTGGAGCGAGACAATCCTAGCGTCAAAATCCTGCACCCCTGGCGACAGTTTGCGGCTGAACATTACGATGGACTTCCTTGGGAGGTTCACATGTCGAAGTTCGTTGCGGATCGCCGGACTTGGCTAGCTCGCTTGGATGGCGCGGACCCCGAGCGTCCGGGCAAATGGAACGGAAAACCGGACACGGTGGGCAACCTTACGAGCCGCCTTGCCGACCATGAAGCGCATCACATCAAGGTTCTGTGCGGGGTGGGCGTTTATTCAGGGGCGCGGAGGTCGCTTAGGAAGGCCTGAATGAACCGGGATAGGTCCCTGTCCGAATGGCCATTGAGGTGCCTGAGCCAACGTCGGAGGGTGCGTTCGGGCAGCTTTAGGTCGGCGGCCTCGCGCATGAGTTCCTCCCGTGTGCAGCCGTTCGCGTGAAAGAACGCGATGGCGAACCAGTTCTTCAAGTTGCCGCGCATGCCGTGGACGGGGAGCCCGGCGGTTGGGGAGTGCTGGGTTTTGCATCGCGCGCACTCGTAGAGTCCACGGGTGGCGATGAGGTGGTGCTTTCGGAATCGGCAACGTCGGCATACGAAGCCATGGGGCCAGATGAGGCGACATAGGCGAGCACGGCACCGGTCGTTGGTGCCGTAGCGCTCGATGAGCCGGGCGTAGAGGCGGGGGAGGTCGTCGATGGGGCGTTGGAGGGGGACCACACTTTAGACCACGCGACGGCACTGGCAGTCAACCAGCGGATTACGAACAAAGGGCGATTTCTCGCCGAGGGTGGTCGCCGTTCGTCCCAAACGGATCAGGGTGAGAAATATGCTGGCATCCTGGCGAAGATCGAGGGTTCGAATCCCGCTCGGAGTACCAGTCCCCCAGGGTGCCGATGTACGCGCATCACCTGGCTCTGGGCGTCCAGGAGAACTGCAACTCTCGCTTCTCGAAGTGCAAATAGGGATTCGAACTCCCGAAGTGAACCATTATTGGACTAGCTCGTCTTTAACCTCAGATGATCAAGGTAGTTACTACGTTGGGGTTAGGCTTATGCGCGAGTGTCCTCATAGGGTTCTCTGCCCAAGAGTCGACCAGGAAACCGAATCGCGAGGGAGCGCAAAATCAGGTTCGCCAACGGGCGTATCCACATCCTGCAAAGGCTTGGTCCGAGGGCACCTTGCTTCTCGGCAACGCCACTGACAAGTCGGTGGACCTCGTGATCCACTTTAAGAGCGATGCCGAGGCAAGGATTCAGTACTGGCTGGGCGATTCCAGCAACTTCAAGAGCACGCCAACGTTCAGCCTCAAAGCTGGGGTTCCCCTCCAAATGAATATTTCGAGACTGGTAGCTGATTCAGGTTACAGCTATCGACTCAGTTACAGAAGAGCTGGCGAGAGCACAGAGGCTTTCAGTCCCGAATACCGCATCCAGACTCAGCGCAAGCCAGGCAGCGAGTACGTATTTTTTGTTCAAGGAGACTCGCACCCCGAGAGAACCCCAAAGATGCACGTTCCGAGTCTTTATGAAAAGACCCTACTCGCCTCCGCTGCACAAAAGCCCGACCTCTTCATTTGCCTTGGCGATGACTTTAGCGTGGATACCCTGCGTGAGCGCACGAAACAGACGGTTGAAGGTGTCTACACGAAACAGGTGCCCTATCTTGGACTAGTTGGCCACTCAACTCCAATCTACTTGGTCAATGGCAACCATGAGCAGGCTTCAAAGGCAAACCTCGATGGGACACCCAATAGTTTGGGGGTGCTCGTTCAGAATGCAAGAAACCGCAACTTCGCGCAGCCCGCTCCCGATGGTTTCTACACCGGCAACGCCGAGCCGGTGGAGCACATTGGATTGCTACGAAACTACTTTGCCTGGACGTGGGGCGATGCCTTGTTTGTCACCATCGACCCTTATTGGCATTCGGCAACGGCAGTGGATAACTCGGCCGGAAAGGGGCCAAAAGAAGAAGGCGGCGGGAAGCGCAATCGAAATCTTTGGGACATCACGCTTGGTGACGCTCAATACAAGTGGCTGACCAGGACTCTGCTGGACAGCAAGGCGAAGTACAAGTTCGTCTTCGCCCATCACGTGAACGGGACCGGACGGGGTGCAATCGAGAATGCAACCCTGTACGAGTGGGGAGGGAAAGACCCGCGCGGAGGGGATCTCTTCAAATCCAAACGCCCAGGATGGGAGTTGCCCATTCACCAGCTCTTTGTCAAAGCCGGAGTGAGCATCTTTTTTCAGGGGCACGACCACATTTACTGCAAGCAAGAACTAGATGGCGTGATCTATCAATCTTGCCCGTGCCCCGCAGATCCGACCAACAGCCTCATCAATGGCGAAGCATACAAGAGCGGCGAAAAGGTTCCGGGTGCTGGACTGGTTCGAGTAACAGTAAGCCCGACGCAGACCAAAGTGGACTACGTCCGAGCCTATGAGCCTTCGGCAGAAGTTGATGGTCGCAAGCACGGCGAGATAGCCCATACATATACCGTGAAGCCCAAAGGAGCATCGAAGTGATCAAGATGAACTCACTTTCAGCGTTGGTGACGGCTCTGTTTGTCGGCTCGGGGGTTGCAGGGGCGTTCTATGCCCAAGATGCAAAATCCAGAGCTGCAGAGATAGCGAAACCCTTCGCCAAGTTCGCGTCCGGAGTGAAAACTCGGGCTGACGAGAAGAACTTTTACGTCGAATCGAACGGACTCCCCGATCACGAAATGATGACCGGGATAACCGCATGGCAACAACAAGTTCCTCTCCCTCAGAAGTACACCGGAGCTAACGCGTGGCAGTTCCCCCTCTTTCCGACCCCTGCAAAGGAGCCGATGAGCGCAAAGACAAACTTCTTCCGGGGAGCAATCGCAATTGCGGCGAACGGCGTGCCGATCTTCAACCCAATCAAGAATGACGGGCGGACCGACACTCTCCTTGCGGGCGAGCTTGATAAATGGGGCGGCCATAGCGGTCGCGGAGACGACTACCACTATCACATCGCGCCCCTGGTGTTACAGGAAAAGTTGGGGAAAGATCTTCCGGTTGCTTATGCATTAGACGGGTATGCGATTTATGGACTCACGGAGCCGGACGGAGCAATTCCAAAAGACCTCGACAGCTTTAACGGGCATACGACGACAAAGCTCGGTTACCACTACCATGCAACAAAAACCTACCCCTATCTCAATGGTGGCTTCCACGGCGAAGTCGTCGAAAAGGGAGGGCAGGTCGATCCGCAGCCCCGAGCAACGAGCCCGCGTGAAGCCACAGCCCCATTGCGTGGAGCCAAGATCACCGGATTCAAGACTTTAGAATCCAACAAAAGCTATTCGCTCACTTACACGATTGATGGCAAAACGAACAAGGTCAACTACCAGATCAACACCGATGGCAGTGTGAAGTTTGACTTTGTGGCCCCCGAAGGCAACATCAAATCAGAGACCTACAAGGGCCGACCCGAACGTGGAGGTGGCCAGGGTCAACAAGGTCAAGGACGTCAAGATGGACAGGGGCGAGGCGGCGAACTTGGGCCACCCCCCGGACCCCGAAAGCCGTGGTTCGTCGACCACGCAAAGGGCCTCGATACGAACAAGGACGGGGAGGTCACGAAGGAGGAGGTGACCGCTCAATGCAAAGAAGCGTTCAAGGGCTACGCTGGCACTTCTGATTCGATCAAGGTCGAGGACTTACCCAATCTTAGGACGGTGAGAAACGAAGTCGGCGGGTTCATGAAGGTCCACTCCAAAGAGCTGGATCAGAACAGTGACGGGAAAATCACCGAGAAGGAGACTGTCGACACAATGCTCCGTATGTTCGACAAGCAAGACAAGAACGGCGATGGGAAGCTCTCGGGTTCGGAGTTGGAAGGATGAGGCTGACAATCCCTTGCGGAGCTTTGCTCGCTGCAACTTCAGTCGTCGCCATTTTCTATCAAGGTCGGCAAGAAGGTGGGCAAAGACAAGGGGCACCTCCTCCCATTTACCGAGTGGAGGTTCCAGTAAGTGAACTTGATGTGATTTCAGGTGCACCAACCACCGAGAGTATCGTGATGAGCATTCGAGGGAAGGCCGAGCCAGCTCCGCAGTTAGTCATTCGCGCCGGAAGCAAGACCATTCCATCACCGAAGTTCACGCTTGCTACCTCGAAGCCCGCTGAGGTCCCGGTCAGGGGCCTTCAACCGGGAACCACCTATACCTATGTTCTTTCCCAAGGAGACGCGAAGGTAGAAGGTAGGTTTACCACCGCTCGAAAACCGGATCAAGAGTTCACCTTTGCCATTCAAGCGGATAGCCATCTCGACGGCAACACCGACCTCAAGGTTCTACAGCGGACCCTAGACAACATCGTCAAAGACCAGCCCGATTTCCTGGTGGATCTCGGGGACACCTTCATGGTCGACAAATATCCGAACTTCAAGGATGCGCTGAAGCAATATGGGGCTCAGAGGTATTGGTTTTCAAGGCTAGGGTCGCAAATGTCGATCTTCCTCTGTCTGGGTAACCACGATGGCGAGGTTGGCTGGCCAGGACGCGGGGCTGGCGATATGGCGAGTTGGTCTCGCGAGCAACGCGAAGCGAACTTCCCGGTGATTCGCCCCAGCGAGTTTTACACCGGTGCGCCAAAGAAGGGCCTCTGGTACAGCTACACCTGGGGCGACGCGACCTTTATCATCCTGGATCCATTCGTTGCGACTACTAGAAAAACCCGAGGCGACGAAGATGGTTGGAATTGGACACTTGGAAAAGAGCAATTCGATTGGTTCGCGAAAACCCTGAAGGACTCGAAGTCTAAGTTTAGGTTCGTCTTCATTCATCACCTCGTGGGTGGATTTGGAGGTGCAGAGGCTCGGGGCGGAGTCGAGGCAGCCGACCGCTTCGAGTGGGGCAACAAGGAAGAATTCCCAACCAAGCGTCTAGGTTGGGCAGAGCCGATTCATGCCCTGATGGTCAAGTATGGCGTCACTGCGATGTTCCACGGACATGACCACCTCTATGTCCGCCAAGAGAAAGATGGGATCGTGTACCTCGAGGTTCCCCAGCCTGGGCAACCCCGTGACAACGCCATCGGAAGCGCAGAGAAATACGGCTATAAGTCTGGGGTCATCTTGGGCAGTTCCGGCCACATCAGAGTTTCGGTCAACGCGAAAACAGCAAAGTTTGAGTATGTCAAGTCACTCGCGGGTGCTGATAACGGCAAGGTAGTTGACAGCATGGAGGTCAAGGCGAATTGATCCGGGCTGTCATTTTCATTCTAATCATCTTCGTCGTACAGGTTGCCCATGCGCACGATCTGGACTTGACGTTGATCAACATGAACCGAGAACAAAGTAGCACTCGGATTCAGGTCACCACTCCGCTCAGTCGATTGGTTCAGACTTCCAGTTTGGGAATCCAGCCAACGGCTCCTGCATTGGACATTGCAGTTCGAGAACGGCTGAAGGTTGTTTCAAACGCACCCGCTGAAATCAAAGTGGATAGCCAAACCGACCTTCTGACTTGGTCAATCCAATTGGATAGCGGGCACGAATTCGTTCGGCAGCGATTTGATGATTCGACTCCCTCCGCCCGAACCGTTGTTGCTACCTATATCAGTGGCACATTGCAGTCTGAGGAGGTGATCGAAGGCAAGGAATCCCAACCGTCGACCCTCGGCATGTTCAGAACCGGGGTCCATCACATTCTCTCGGGGCTGGATCACATCTTGTTCGTGGTGGGCCTCGCCATTCTCGGTGGAGCATGGAAATCAATCCTCAAGGTGCTGACGGCCTTCACGATTGCTCACTCACTCACACTTTTTGCGGCGTCGGTAAACCTCATCCACGGTAATCCCAGAGTCGTTGAGCCGTTGATTGCTCTCTCGATTGTGGCACTGGCTATCGAAGGATTGAGAAGTACCAAACGTGCTCCAGACAAGACCGATTGGTCAAGGATCGGTATTGCGTTCGGGTTCGGGCTGATTCACGGATTTGGTTTTGCGGGGGGACTGACAGAACTCGGTATTCAAGGAAATCAGCTGGTGAGGCATCTTCTCACATTCAGCATCGGGATCGAAGTAGGACAAATCCTGATCCTCGTTCCGTCGCTTCTCCTCTTGATGGCCCTGTCAAAACTGGGGGAAGTGAAAGCCCAACAATTTTCATTCGCCATATCTATCTGCCTCGGAATGATCGGCAGCTTTTGGTTCGTGGAGCGTGTCTTATGAAAGCCGTTGTCGGCGCGGTACTTGCGACTAGTATTGCCGCGTTTCTTTGGGCTCAGGGCGGTCGGCAGAGTGGCGTCATCAAACCCGATCTTGGTGACACGATCAAAGCCAGTGTTTATGCAGACAACTGGTTTGTGCTCTATATCAACGGCAAGCAGGTTGCGGTCGACCCCATCGATTTCCTCCCCCACAATGTCGTCACGTTAGACATTCTCCCGGAATATCCGATGACGATTGCGGTGATGGCAATGGACAACGCCGACCCCAAGACCGGCTGTGAATACGGCACAAACATCGGAGATGGCGGCTTCATTCTCAAGTTCTCCGATGGAACCCTGACTAACGCAAAGTGGAAGGCAAGATCATTCTTCACCGGACCCCTCGGTAGAGAAACGGCGAACCCCAAGATTGCCCGTGCCCCAATTCCCCACAACTGGTTCGCTCCAGATTTCAACGATTCAAGTTGGGAGAATGCGACCGAATTCTCAGAATCGGAAGTCGGTCCCAAGAAGACGTTTTACGACTTCGATTTCCAAAACGCTAAGTTCATCTGGAGCAAAGACCTTGCCCTTGATAACACGGTGATTTTCAGAACTCGAATCGAGAAGTCTGGTTGGAAACCTCGGTGGACAACGAAGCCCGATCTCAACACTAAGCGGCCAGATGGCAGCAATGACTAACAAAGGAAAATCTATGAACAAAACACTCACACTCATCATCGCGCTCGTTGCAGTCTCTTCCATTGCCTTCGCGCAACAAGGCGGAGGCGGGCAACGGGGTCAAGGCGGAGGCAAAGGACAGGGCCAGAAGCAAGGTGGTCAAAACCAGCGACAAGGTGGCGGAAACGGGAGTGCTCGACTCCTGGCAATGCCCTCCGTTCAAGCTGAACTCAATCTCACCTCCGATCAAAAAACCAAGCTCAGCGCGCTCCTTCCACAACGTGGTCAAGGTGGACAAGGCGGCGGTCAGAGGGGCCAAGGTGGGAGCAATGGACAGGGCCAGGATCGCGCAAACCAAGCGGAAACTGAAAAGAAGCTCGCCGAGATTTTGGATGACAAGCAAGAGGCACGACTCGCAGAACTCGTGATTCAGCGGGCGGGCAATCGCGCTGTACTCGATGAGAAAGTAGCAACGAAACTCGCTCTGACCGCCGAGCAAAAAACAAAGCTAGACGCGCTGAGAGAGAAGCAGCGAGCCAGCCGCGGTGGCGGCGGTCAGCAGGGTCAAGGGGCTGACCGCGAAGCCGCCCGTGCCGCCCGCGAGAAGATGGCGAAGGAACTCGACGCCGAGATCGGCAAGATTCTCACTGAGCAGCAGAAGGCTGACCTTAAGGCTCTCGGCGGGAAGCCATTCAAGTTCGACAGTTAGAGATCCACACAGACCAGGGTCTAGGTTTCAACTTAGACCCTGGCCTTCTCAAAGAAAACCGAGACGGTCGCTAGCTCAAGCGAAAGTGCCGCAACTATGCTGCGGTGATCTCAAAAGTTCGCAAATCGTCCAGCACGGAGTACCCAGTTTTTTAGGTTCAAATTTGTGGAGGGTCCGCACTGGATTCGAACTTTCGGTTTGGGCGCCGTCACGAGAAGCGAGCCAAGAATTTCATCGGGACAGTCGTTAGATCACCAAAGCCGGGCTGGTCTTCGGAATTGAACCTTTCGGCCCTTCCGGCGTCTCTACAGCCATGTGGTTTCCTTGGGCAGTGGCCCTTTCTCCGTCTAACACGCCCAGTCTAGAAGCGGCGTTTGCACGAGCGGAGGTTCCCGGTCTAACTGATGTCGTGGCCGGTACGAATGGCCTTGCTCTGGTTGACCTAAACAAAGACGGCCTCATGGATATGGTTCTGTGCCAGCAGCCCGTCTCCCGAAGCACGGTCGAATTTGGGCCTGAGTTCACAAAGCTCAACGAGACTCGAATCTATGTGATGGTTGCTACCGGGTCGATGACCTATCGTGAGCACAAAATCACGATCAGGAATCAAAAGCAGGTTCGATTTGGCGAACGCCAGGCGGGCCAAATTCCGAACTTTGCTGACTTCAACAAGGACGGCTACCTGGATCTGTTCCTTACCCGCAGTTCCGCGTCCTCAGCCAACCGGCCGATTCAGAGTGCCGAGCCACTTGGAAACTCGCTATACATTTCCGATGGTGCTTGGGATAGGTTCGTTGATGTCAGCGATGGGGCGGGCATTCGGAATGAAATGGGCTACAACCGCCAGTCTAGCATTGGCGATGTCAACAAAGACGGCTGGCTGGACATTGCCATTGGCTGCGACAACATTGGCAACGCGATGGGGGGGGTACCTCACAGCCGACTCTTCGTCTTCAAGCCAAATGGTTCGAAGTTCACAGACGGAAGGTTCGAAGATATTGGAGGAACTGATCTCATCCCAGACTTCGGAGGGTTCTATCACGACTCAAAAAAGGACAAAGCGGGACCCGACGTTACGCTTCGCGACCTGGACAATGACGGGGATCTCGATGTGCTACAAGATTTCCACATCGACATTCGGGACCCAAAGCTGCCGTTCTCACCGGGCGAGTATCGGCAAGGCAACTTCAACTGGAAGAACCTCGTGGACAGGGGTGCGTTCAAGTTTGATAAAGTTATCAAAAACGGCTTTGCTAATGAGGGAAGGCTAAAGTGGAACGAAGCCACTAAGCGATTCGACATTGAGCAGGGGAAGGCACCCGGATTGCCTTACGTGACCACTGCCGACATCGACAATGATGGTGACCAGGACATTCTAGCTCTCGGACCAAGCGACTCAAGTTGGTCGCCCCGCACGGAGTACGTCGGGGGAAGATATTGGCGCAATGAGGGTGGTTTCAAGTTCACCGAGCAGACAAACGCGGTCGGTCTTGAATCGCTGAATTGGAGCTATCGCCGTTGGCTTCCTCATTTTGGGCTTAGTCTCCCGGCCGCGCTCGTTAACCGCCCTGCGACTGGAGTGTTTGCGCAGACTAGTGGACTCCCAAGAGTTAATCCGCTCGATTGGCGACCTTATTACGCAGATGCGATTTTCGGCGACGTGAACAACGATGGCTGGATCGACCTCGTCGTCCTTGATCGTCGCGAAGGCGCCCAAGGGCTCGTTGCCCACGCAGCGCTGTATCTCAACAAGAAGGGCAAGTTTGAACTCCAGCCAATGGCAACAAGCGGAATCGACTTTACGAGCATCGCCGGAGAAATGGCCGACTTGAACAACGATGGCTTGCTCGACCTAGTGATAGCCGCAGATCCAGACAATACGGGTGGAGCCGCCGCCGCCGAGAGGTATCAATCCAAGGTTTTTGTGAATATGGGCGCGAATGGAGCCAAAGAGAACCAATGGCTGAGGTTGCGGTTCTCAGAGATCAGTCAAGCCGAATTGATCGGGGCAAAGGTGACCGTCCGAGAGCCTGGCGCTAACCTGACTCTCGGCACGCGGTGGATTCACTCCGATCATTCTTACAAGTCCTCCGGCGCTTTGGATGCACATTTCGGGCTTGGCAAGGTGAACAAGGTTGACATTGAAGTCGTTCTTCCCAGCAGGCAGAGGATCTCGATCAAATCAGTCTCAACCAGTCAATTCCTAGACATCAACATGAAAACAAGCAAATCATCCCCGGTGTTGGCCCGATGAAGTCCCTATGGCTTATTGCATCCTTGCTCACGATGGTAGGCGCATCTTGCCTTCAGCCCGCCCCACCGGCAAAGGTAGCCATCCCGGCCTCGTTGCCGGCAAACGGAATCGGGAAGTTGGTTCAGGACCTTGGGGGGGTCGACCTTTCCGGCTACAAAGTCACAGTTCCCTGGAATGGCGCAAAGGCCACGATCATCGCGCTCTCCGGCACGACGTGTCCCCTATGCCAAAAATACGGCCCGACGCTTGCCGCGCTAGAAGACAGCTACTCCAAGAAGGGCGTCAAATTCGTTTTTGTAAACCCTTCCACAACGGAATCCGCGGGAGAGATGAGTCAACTCATCAAGCAGTTGGGGCTCAATGGCCCCTACGTGCATGATCCCAAGGGAACGTGGACTCAGAAACTGGGAGCCAAGACGACAACCGAAACTTTCGTTTTGGACAAGAACGGCAAACTCTTATACCGGGGCGCAATCGATGATCAGTATGCCATCGGAGCCGCGCTGCCAAAACCCAAGAACCGCTACTTGGCGAATGCGCTCGATGCCGTCCTCGCGGGGAAGCCGGTCAAGGTAAGCGCAACTTCGGCCCCTGGTTGTCTCTTGAACGGGGAGTCTGTTGCCATGAACGAGGCCATCCCGACCTTCCACGGCAAAATCCAGCATATTGTGCAGCGAAGCTGCATGCCTTGCCACCGCCCTGGCGGAGTCGCTCCGTTCTCGCTGGACGGATATGAGGCAGTGAAATCCAGGGCGAAGATGCTCGAATTCGTCGTGGATGAAGGCATCATGCCGCCCTGGTTCGCCAAGCAGGGCGGCCCATGGCGCAACGACATGTCTTTGCCTGACGCGGACAAGGCCGCACTGAAGGCTTGGATCGCGGGAGGAACGCCGAAGGGCGACCCGAAAGACGCGCCCGTACCAAACTCATACGTCTCTGGCTGGACGATTGGCAAACCGGACGCGACCTTCCAGTTGCCGGAGCCGGTGACGATAAAGGAAAGCGGCGTGATGCCTTACGCCAATATCAACGTGCCGACCAACTTCACGGAAGACAAATGGGTAGAAAAGATTGAAGTTCTTCCCGGGGACAAACGGGCTGTGCACCACATTCTGGTCTTTGTCCGTACAGCCGAGAGCGCCAACCAAGGCCGCCTTCAGCGCGTAGCTGATCCCGATGCTCGTGAAGAATTGGGTGGCTTTTTCGGGATCTACGTTCAGGGCAATAGCGCTCTTACCTACCCCAAAGGGCTCGCCAAGCGCATCCCCAAAGGAGCTGTATTGCGCTTCCAGATTCACTACACGCCTTATGGGAAAGCAACGACGGACCAATCGAAGATTGGGTTCGTCTTCGCGAAGGAGCCGCCCAAGAGCGAGGTGCACACCGCAAGCGTTGCCAACCTGCGATTCGCAATTCCTCCTGGAGATCCCAACTATCAAGTGGATGCGCAGCTTAGGGTTCCAACCGATGTCCAGTTGCTTTCCTTCCTCCCCCACATGCACGTGCGAGCGAAGGCGGCCAAGTACGAATTGACTGCAGGCGGAAAGACGACCGCCCTTTTGGATGTCCCGCGATACGACTTCAACTGGCAGCTGAATTACGTGCTCCAATCCCCCATTTCCGTGAAGGCAGGAGACACTCTGAAGTTCACCGCATGGTACGACAACAGCGACAAGAATCCCGCCAATCCTGACCCGACTAAAACGGTGCGCTGGGGTTCCCAGACGTTCGATGAGATGCACCTTGGCTACATCGAGTACATCATTCCCGGCGAGAAACCCGGAGAGGGTGGCGCGGGACTCCGTCGTCGTCCCGGCGGTGCTCGGACTGGAGCAGGGGTCGAGGCAACCTTCAAACGGCTTGATCGCAACAGTGACGGCTTCCTGACTGAAGAAGAGGCGAGCGCACTTTGGAACCGGATCAAGGTGGGAGACACGAACCGTGACGGTAAGGTCTCGCTTGAAGAAGTGAAGCGGCTCTTTGGTGGAGCATTCTAGAGATGATTGCGCTTACCATCGTTGCACTCTCGCTGATCTCAGGCGTGGATGCTCGACCAAACATCGTCCTCATCCTGGCTGATGACCTCGGATACGGCTCGCTCGGAGCCTATGGCGAGAAGGAAATCCCCACGCCCAACATCGACTCCATCGCCAAGAATGGCGCGAAGATGACAGACGGATATGTTTCCTGCCCGATTTGCGCTCCCACTCGTGCGGGCTTGATGACGGGCCGCTACCAGCAGCGATTTGGCTTTGAGCACAACCCTGGCCCCGCGCGCCAGGCAAACGACAAGTTCGGCCTGCCGATTGCGGAAACCACGATCGCCGAGGTTCTAAAAAAGAACGGCTACCGAACCGGGATGTTTGGCAAGTGGCATCTCGGCTACAAGCCAGAACTTCAACCCACGTCCCGCGGATTTGATGAGTTCTACGGATTCCTCAGTGGAGCCAGAAGCTACTTTCCTGGTCGACGCACGGATGCACTCCTTCGCGGGACGAAAGAAGTAACCGAGACGGAATATCTGACGGATGCTTTTGCTCGAGAAGCAGTGGCATTCATAGAGCAGAAGAGCGAGAAGCCCTTCTTCGTGTACCTCCCTTTCAATGCAGTCCATGCCCCAATGGAAGCGCCTGCGAAGTACACCGACCCGTTTGCTGAACTCAACGGCACCAGAAAAGCTTTCGCAGGAATGCAGGCGGGCCTGGATACGGCAGTCGGTAAAGTACTGGACGCGATCAGGAAGAAGGGAATCGAGAAGAACACCGCTGTCTTCTTCCTGAGTGATAACGGCGGGCCAACCCAGCAAACCACATCAAGTAATAGGCCTTTGCGTGGAGTCAAGGGGCAGATGTACGAGGGCGGGATTCGCGTGCCCTTTATGGTTCAGTGGCAGGGCAAGGTCAAACCTGGCACGGTAGTACAAGACCCATGCTTCAGCCTCGACATCTTCCCCACCGTACTGGAGATCGCCGGTGTTTCCAAGGAAGATCGAAAGGAGAAGTTGGATGGGAGAAGCCTCATGCCGGTACTTCAAGGGAGTCAGTCCGCATTGTCGCCACGGGCGATCTTTTGGCGGATGGGTGCGCAGTATGCGGTTCGAAGTGGCGATTGGAAGTTGGTCTCAATCCGCGGACAGGTGGAACTCTTCAATCTGAAATCAGACATCGCGGAGGCGAACGATCTCTCCGAAAAGGAGCCTCAGAAGTTGAAGGAGCTTCAAACTCTGTTTGCTGTCTGGAACAAGGAGAATATCGCCCCTTTGTGGCGACGATCCGATGGTGGGGGCGGAGAATAGGAGCGTGTCCGCTCCACAGCAACAAGGCTGTAATCTGGCTAGCTTCCTTCCGCTCGCTTTCATAGGGGCTGGTGCTCTAATCGGCTGGTACGCCATGGGGTAGTGGGGGATCGTGGCGGGAGTCGGCGGCGGGATCGCATCGTTTTTTGGGCCTTTGCTGATCTTTGCCACGGTCACGCGTTGGGTGAGGCGTCGAGCTCGAGACTCTCGTAGCCACTCAGACGCGGCCCCACGCTGAAATGGTCGCCCAGATCAGGCAACGCACTCAAAAGTTCGCAAATCGTCCAGCATGGAGTACCAGCACCCTTAGCTTCAAAACGCAATTTTGCTCAGGTTCAAAATCTGAACCAACTGGACGGGATTCGAACTCCGCCCAAAAGTGTCAGCACTAGCCTTCTTGGCCCGACATTATTTTGCTGTTTCAGTTTCTAATCGCAAACAGCTGCCACCATACCAGTACAGTTTTTCAATGGAGTTGCTACGTTCCCTTGCAACATAAACCGAGCAGATTGATGGCCTTGTCGTAATCTGAGTGATGCAACCTGAAATGCGAAAATAGCGAACGCGACCGAGGGTGGCATTCTGGGCCCGCAGTTGATCAAACACTCCTGGCGTGACGCCGGGAGCAGGTGCCAAGCTTTTGCCCTTCATCCGCTCGTCATAGATGTGTTTTGTCCGTACTTCTGCGTCATGACGCGCCCGATTCATTATCATGTTTAGACCACTAATAATGAGGATTACCCCCAGCAACGTGAACGAAACGGCCTTGCCATACTTCATGCCATTATGAAGATCAAAGTGAGACAACTATCCAGGAACTCCCTGGTACTGATACCAGGAGTACGACAAGCACGGCGAAGCAGCTCGTCCAGGTTACTCATCCCGATCCGGAACCACTCACCGACCTTAGCCAGCCATAGGCAAGCAGAATAATCACTGCAATTGGAATTGCCGCGTTCGTAATGACAAGGCTCCAGAGGAACAGCTTCCTACTGTTTGCCTTTCTCAAACTCAGCCCCAAAACTAGCGAAGAAAGAGGTCCGATCGTTAGACTCACTAGCAAACAAGCCCCTAACAGAAACGGATCACGATTTGAGAAGAAAAGCAGTGCCCACGTTGAGGGAGCAAGACAAGCAAGACCTATTGGTAAGGTCAACCTTAGTGGATTCACTGTCATGGCCATGTCTTTCCCTCTTTTGGAGGGCCGCCACCAAAGCTAGTGCAAAACCCACTCGCAATGTCGCGAATTGCAGCGCACTGCTTCCAATCTACTGGGAACGCACTACAGTTTTGGTTCCAGCAATACTTAATGTCATTGCAAAACTTCCTATTGCATGGAAGCCAGTTAATGATTCCGCCACCGACACTCGGCCCCACACAAATGTCGTGAGCTTTACATGCTGCATCTGTACAGCCGTAAGTTTTGGAGCCAGGCCCACACTTTCTAGTAGGACCACAACAATTCCCGTAGCCCCATGTTATGCCGCCCCAAAAGTTAAACGAAGGTGGCGTCCATGGATAGGGTGTTTGGCAATGCCAATATGCTGGATCTGACTGACTGCCGGGAGGGCCACTGAAAACACAGCCAGGCTCACCGCCGTGAGTGGGGCATCCTTGTGGCTGGTTGCCGCTTGGGTCCACATACGTGACAGGGTTGTTCAGCGCGTAGGCATACGGGTGCTCGCCGCCAAGCCATTCAGCTTCGCGGACCCGGGTCAGGAATCTCGCTGTGCCCGCCATATAGAATCTGCGAGGCTGGCCTGGGAGGTTGGGCATTCCGTTGTTGGGTTGGTGTTTCATTTGTCGCTCTCTGTTTTGGCGGTTCATCTCGTTAACTCGCTGGATGTTGTCTATACGTGACACGAAGGCTCGTGATTGTTCAAACTGCAAGAGCGAGGAACGATAGTCGCATCGACCAGTTGGCGGCGGCCTAAACGACTATCCGTACAGTAATCTGTGCGCTCTTACCTATTGAACCTAAACTGATTCCAAATGACATAGCATACGACTCAGAGGAACCGTGCGACCCACTTAAGCTTATCGTATAGGTGCCGGGTTGCTCGAATTTAAGGTTGCCGTTTGTGATATCCGATCTCAGCAGCATTGTACCGCTAGCGAGCTTAACAAAGTCATCTTTTGTAGGAGGCGCCAACCTAATCTTGAGGCGTGATCCGGGAAATTCGACTTCATGACCGTTGATATCTGTTACCTTCAGATTCAAATGGACCTTATAAGCAATTCTGCCGTCGAGCCAAACCGGAGAGGTACTCAAGTTGCGGAAACCGCCAACCAACTTCACACTATCACCAACATGAAAGACCTGCTCATTCTCTTCCAGGATCATCTGTAACTGCACGTTTTGTTCCCCATGCCATGTATTCATTAGAATTGATGTTAAGAGCAACACGTTAATCATGGAACACACTTCCTTATGCAGAGGGCGGCACATTCTGTTTGTTTCTCGGTATAAACGCCTGCTTCGGGCTTCGTTTCACAACAGTGGAGGGCCTCATGTAACACAGTAGTCCGGCGCTCCCCATCTGAATTACACCATGAAGGTCCTTGGCATGAATTGAGGCAGATTCCGATATTACAGCCCGCTCCAGTTGCTGGTGTGGTGGAGCCACAGGTGAGGGTGTTGTTGCAACAATCGGCATGGCTGGCTGGCAAAACGGTGATTCCACCTCCAATGCACCACGACCGGAGACAGTTGAACCGTCTTAAGTCGGAATCTTTCCAGCAATCCTTTATGCACTTGATTGCGCATTCCCGCCCCTTCTTTGTCCCGAACACTTGGCATGCAATGTTCTTTGCCGCGTCCATTTTTGATTGACAGTCGCTTTGGGGACTGAGACCACTCGGATCGGTGTAAGTCACCGGGTTGTTCAAGGCGTAGGCATACGGATGCTCCCCGCCAAGCCATTCCGCTTCACGGACTCTGGTCAGGAACCGTGCGGTGCCCGCCATATAGAATCGACGTGGCTGGCCGGGAAAGTTGGGCATTCCGTTGCTAGGTTGGGTTTTCATTTGTCGCTCTCTGTTTTGGCGATTCATTTCGTTGATTCGCTGGATATTGTCAATACGTGTTGCAAAGGCTTGTGAGTGTTCAAGCGTCCAAGGACCCTTGATCGTACCGTCCGGTAACTCGAAGGACAGGAGGCTTGCGTTTAGTGGTCCTTTCGAGATTGACCACCTTGAGCCATCGGGAATATCTTCCCGGGCCATGATTCGACCAACTTCGCACTTCATCTGCGTCGACGCTCCCTCAATCCACTGCGGATACTTGTCGAAGTCCGGCTCGGGAGTTGGTGGAATCACCAGGTCTCGCTCCAGGTCGATTCCGTCGCAAGAGTAGTCGAAAGCGAGTTTCAGACATTCATCAATTGAGGCGCGAATTTTATCCTTTCCGTCATAACCGTGCCTATCGACGGCGCTAGCGAAGCCAGTCGCCAAGTGTGCCAGTTCTGGGTCATGGCGAGTGACCTTCTCCAAAGTGTCATCAAGTTTGGCAAGCGCGTTCGAGCCCGTTTTTCGCTCTTCGAGAATCTGAGCCGCTAGGGCAAGAGCCATGAACACGCCCTCGCGCGGGTTCTCTGGACGGTAGCCCGCCTCAATCGCCCTGCCGAGGGAAGCAATGCTTGCTGCCTGATCCTGGACTATCACCGAAACATCAAAGCCCTTTTCGGCGATGATTTGATTGACTCGCAGGTCGGTCACAAAGGACTGAACGAAGCTGAGCTGGTGCAGACGGCCAGGATCGCTAACGTCCTCCATCACTCGCTCATCTTCAGCCTGATCTACATACTGAACCCAAAGGTGCCCGATCTCATGCGCGAAGTGGGTTTCGTGAATCTGGGCGGCATCGATGAAGGGAAGGTTAGCCCCTCCGTTTCCAATTGTATCCACCCAGTGGCCATCGGGCATGCCCGCATCTCGCCGAATGTGAGGCATGGTGTCAAGCACGAGCAGGGTCTTGGTCGTGCAACGATCCACAGCGGCGATGAAATTCATCAGCTTCTCGCTGAGATTTTGAGGAATGATGCTGGGGAACAAGTCAGCGTCGGACTGGCTACCTTGACGCCACCTTTCAACTGAGTTCGCAGTCGGTACGGAAACATGGCCGTCTACGACGAACTGCAACCCATGGCGATTGACAAGCTTTGATCCAACAGCAGGTAGCCCTGAACGGATAGCCGAGGCGTTGTTCTTCTCACGACGGGCGGCAACCGCAAGTGCGAGCTCCGAATCATCAATCCGGGTGAATCGCTTGGTCGGTTCTTCGTCTGGAACAAGGAAGTCCCTTCGCACCCTTCGGAGATTACTCGTCATAACTCTGCTATTGTATAGCAACTTTGCAGGGAAAGAGTTTGTGTTTTGGTAGTTTTATTTGCGCCCCGATTGGTGCATCTTGGCGCGTTCGATCCGGGCGTTATCTGCAACTTGATCAAGCGCGTGGTGCGACAATTTCTGCTTCGGCTGGTCCGAGAACCGCTCGTGGCTGAAGGTGATGGCGATCCAGGACTAGTTCACCAAGGAGTTCTTGGCGCTGGAGATTGGCACGAGTCCAAGGTTGCTGGATCTGCTTCCGCTGCTCAAGCGGCTCTTCAGGAGCGGGCTGCTTCTGCGTTCCTTTGCTCCGACAATGGCCCGGAGTTCACCAGACGCACAGTTTGCTCGGCGCGTGGTCGGCATGGACCCACTGCTGCTGACTCTGGGCAGAAATGTCGGCCTTCCCAAGTTGGCTCAGATCGCGATGCCCGTTTAGTCGAGCCAAGCCCGCCGACCCACAGGCTGTGATTTACTTGCCGGCCGGGTTTCCGCCGCCTTGCATCATCTTCTCGACCATGGCGCGGTCTTTCTCGGGGACCTTGCTCATGTCCATCTTCGAGTTGTCGCCCTTGACTTGCTCCTTTAGCTTGGAGTCATCTTTCGGGGCATCGCCGCCGGAACCACAGCCGACTCCAACCAAGGCGACAACGAACAGCGAGACCAGCGAAATCAGTGTCTTTCTCATGCCATTCACCATTGAACGCCTTTATCTTAGCGCGAATTTAGACGATTCGGGTGAATGGCGCGTGCGGCACTTTGTCGAGCAAGTGCTTGTTCTTGCCGATTGGCACCAGGCAGACCGTGCCGACCGGGAGCCGCGCTTCGAAAACCATCGCCTGGGCATCGTCCTCTTCGGGTTGCTCCAACTTGAAGGTTTGGCGCTTCTTGTTGGTGACAAGCACCACCAGAGTCGTGGAGACTCCCGGGAAGCGGGAGCTCGGCAAAACTGCCGCGTACGCGGCCTCCAGGTGCGGGACCTTTTGCAGGCCCAAGGCTAGTTCGGCCCGGAGCACGGGGTCATCCTCCAATGGCTGGAATCTCTCTTTCGGGTCGAGATTCCAGAAGTGTTTTTGGATCTGCTCTAGCATCTCGTCCTCTTTCTCGATCACTCGGAACCAATGCTCGGCCTTGGTCGCATCGCGATCTTCGACCAATCGGAACAATGCGCGAGCAATATTGATCCGCCAGGCCGCATTCGTCTCGTAGGCACGAATTAGCATTTGCTCGGCTTCGGCCAACTGGGCCTCCGGGGCCAGCGGCGAGATCTTCGCGAGGGCCAGGTAGTAGAGCGCTTCCGGGTCATTCGGATCGTGCCGGATCACCTCGGCGAACGCGGCATTTCGAACTTCCACCTCACCCAACAAGTGCAACGCCCGAAATGCCGCCACGCGGGCGGCAAGAAGGGGCGGAGCGTCCGGCCCAATCGAGGCGAGGTGCTGCTCAATAACTTGCTGCCTTGCCTGGAAATCGTCCCAATCCTCTTGCACTTCCTCCGACCACTCTTGCCCGATATCGACGAGCAAGGCCCCTAAGCGATCGCCAAAAAAGTGTCGCGCTGCGCTTGGCTCGGAGGGCTGAATAAGGTCGGAGACTAGATCATCTAGTGGCGGCAGGTCGATTCCAATCGCCGATAAACGATCCGATAAAGCGGGGTGAGTATCGGTGACGTCAGACTTCTCGGCTAGCTCGTTGCGCAGATGATGGGTGAGGAATCCGGGTTCAACCGGGGTGCGAAAGAAGGCTTCCAAGCGAGTGTAGACGTCTTTCGGGGCATGGGACGCGGTCCCGCGCCAGACCGACGGCCAGAAGTTTGACCGCATCCAGTGGGAAACGACTTGGAACCGAAGCAGGTCGCGGGCGTTGTCGGCGGCGAGGCCCAACCGCGTGGCGGCCGCATCGGCTTCAAACTCCTGCTGACGCCGTAACGCGAAGGCCATCGCATTGAAGTTGGGCTCGTACCAGTCGAAGAACTTCGCCACGATGGCCCCGGTGAGCCGGCCATCCCACTCGAAGCGCAAGCGCGCTAACACGTCGCTTATGTGATAAGTTTTGACAGAAAGCTCGCCATGCTGGCCAGTAAAGTGACCCAGCTCATGGGCGATGGTTGCTTTGGCTTCATTGGGACGGACCGCAAGCAGATACGGCAGGCCCAACGTCAGAGTGTTCTCATAGCCACCGAGAACGCCAAGGCGGGGCCATTGGGCGGCGGTCGCGTTAAAGTTTCGGTCCAGAACCACCCGGTGAATGGGAGGCGAGCCAAGTTCCTGCCCCATCTGCCGGATGTCCGCAAACAGGCCGGGGGCATCGCTCTCTTTGACTTCAAAACCTTCGGGTCGCGGCCATCGGGAGAGGAAAGCGCGCAGGATTCCGAAGATGATAATCGAGGACGCGATGGCAATCTGGATTCCGCCACCCTTGCGGGCGATAAGCATCCAGATAGCCAGGGCAGCCAATGCGATCGTGAGCAGGAGCAGACCGATGATAAAGGCGTAGCCGATGGCGGCAAACCGGACGACTTTTCGGCGGTACCCGTCGGGGTCCTCGCGCGCTAGTTCCTCGTATCGTCGAACTTCGCCCTCGAACCGCTCCCGATCTTCGGCGTATGCCTTATAGTCCCAAGCTTGCTGGCCACTTGCCACGACTTCATTCTAACGGAAATGGTTCAGGA
>JBMOJD010000051.1:0-23753 GCA_049317025.1 Fimbriimonas sp.
TCGGGGACGATTCTCTCGCGGGGCATGGTGGGCTGGAAGTCGAGGCGATCGACTCCTAGGGCGTTCAGCACGACCTGCTCAACGGGGGAGAAGTCTTTGGGGTCGGGTCGGTTGAACTGCATCGGTTCGCGGAGCGAAACGGGAGGGTTGGTGATAATCCGAGGGACCCGCAGGATGTTTTGGGAGACGGCGTGGAGCATGAAAGGGTGCAGGAGCCAGACGTCCCCAGCCCCACCGGTGGCCTCCTCGAAGTCATGGCACTCGGCGATTCGGTCTTGGAAGCCGAAGCCGTTGGGGAGGACGCCTTCGGGTTGGTCCGCAAGATACTTGGCCATGACGGGGATTGAATCGGGGGCGATGTAGGTCGGGCCGCCATGATGGACGACGTCGGTCCAGGCGACGAAGACTAGCAGTCCCTGCTCGGGCGAATCGAGGAAATGGCGGAAGAAATCGCCGTCTTTGTGCCAACCGGGGCATTCGGGGGAAGCGGGCCGCCAAGGCTGGTCGGCTCCCTCGGAGAGATTGACGATGAAATGGTCGCTCCAGTAGGCTTCCTGCACACGGTCCTCGCCGCCCAGGAGTTCGACCGTCGCTTGCCAAACGACGGGGCAAAACTCTCGGACCTTGACGCTCTTGGTGCCACCCATGTGCATACGGGAGGTGTGCCAGGTTGAGCGGTCGTTGGGGTCGATGGCGAGGCGGTCGTAGCATTCGGCAGCCCATTCATCGGCGGTTTCGCGGGGGATGGCGCCGCGGAGGACGACGTAGCCGCGGGTGAGAAAGTGGTCCAAATCTTCGCTGGTCAGGACGGGAGACATTTGACTAGTTTGACCCAAGTTCGCGCCGTCTGAACGATCTGCGGTGGGAGGCGTAGGCATCAGTATGGAAGCAATTTTGCGGATTCAAGTAAGTCATACCGATGGAACATGTACACGATTTGATCAGGATGTGCCCCAGGCGATTGCCTTGCTTCTTGAGCGCCTGCATCCGATGCGGACCTTCCATGCGCCGCAGATCTATCTGGCTGCCGAAGACTCGTTCACGGTCCTCCATACGAGCGGGATCGCATGCATCGATCTGGAGATGACTGACTTGCCCAACTGGCAGTTTCCGCTCAGCGTGGATCGGGTGGAGGTCATTGATGAGAATGCTTTCGACATGTTCAGCCATCTGGTTCCAGACGGTCCCCTGGTGGTGGCACAAATTGACCTAGTAGGAGGCAAGAAGGTCTTTCACCGCATCGAGGGCTCGCATGTGCCCCAGACCTCGGACATGAACATGGCGCTGAACCGGATGTTCCACGAAGGAAACTGCGTGATGGCGGTCCGGCCCACAGGTGGTGTTTCCTTGATCAACGCGGCGAATATCCTGCGGATGCAGTTCTTCCCAAAGTCGGCGAACCACATGGGTGGACTCCCGGCGAACGCCCTACAGGTAAGACACCTGGCACACGAAGCGCCCTGAATGGCGGTTAGTTTGGCCCAACGCGCACCAACAGTGGCAAGGAAACGTCGTACCCTGTAAAATGCGGTTTGCGCATTGAGGCATATATGGAATTGATGGACGTCTTTCGGAAGAATTACCTTGTACATGGGTTGCCAGACGAGGTGATCGACGAGATTGCCAAGTTGGCAACGTTTCACACCGCTTTGGTCGGTGAGGCGATCATCCAGAAGGGTGAGAAGAGCAGCGACCTTTTGGTCATCTTGGACGGTCACGTCAATGTTATGACGGTCAAGGGCGAGAAGCTGGCCGAAGTTGGCGCGCCGAGTGTGCTTGGCGAAGTTGCGTTGGTGGACGATCAGCCGCGCTCGGCCGACGTGGTTTGCATCGGCTTGGTGAAGTACGCCAAGTTGCCTGCCCAGGACCTGCGACGGTTCATGGCGAACAACCGCGAATTCGGCTTTTTGATGCTGGCGAACTTGGCTCGCGTGCTTAGCATGCGGCTCCGCGTGGCTTCGGCGACGGTGGAAATGCTCTCGGATAAGCAGGATCCCTGGCGCTTCGCCATCTAGTTTTCCACTTCAATATCCCGCTCCGGACGTTTGTTTGGGGCGGGTATAACTCCCGTCGGAGTCACCAGGGACGGTGGAAACGGAAGTCGGGGCAGGGAAGTCCCCTCCACCTTGCATCCCTCTCCTGGGCATTGTGGTCTTCTGGTGTTGGCCTACGTGTATAATGCCTTCAGCCTGTTATGCCCTCGTATGGGATTCAGGTCTGGAGCCAATTCACGATGCAGCGTTTTTTCAATTGGTTGAAGGGTCTTTTCAACCGGACTATGGACAAGTTGGAAGATCCAGAAATCATGCTGGATCAGGCAAAGCGCGATATGCAGGGCGCTTTGATTTCGAACCGCGAGAAAGCGGTTGCGGCCATCACGCAGAAGAACCGTCTGCAGGGCATGCTCGAGGACACCAAGAAGAAGTCCGCGCAGATTGAGGCTCAGGCGGCAATGGCGCTGAAGCAAGGCAATCGTGAGTTGGCGACCCAATTCATGCGCGAGAAGATGAACATCGACTCGACCTTGGCGACGCTGCAGCAAAGCTATGACCAGGCCGTGGCCACGGTCGACCAAGTCAAAATTGCCATCAAGCGCCAAGAGGAGGAGGTCCGCAAGAAGACCGCCGAAGCTCTAGCCATGAAGGCGCAATGGAAGCAGGCGCAAATTCAGAATTCGATCTCGAAGGCTCTCGATGGGCTTACGTTTGAGAACAGCTACGAAGGATTTGGCGCGGCGCAGGAGCGCATCCGCGAAGCCCAGAGCGAAGCGGCCGCTCGTCAGGAAATGCAGTCGAGCTCGCTTTCCGGCAAGATGATGATGATGGAAGACACGGCCCGCGACATGGAAGCCGAGTCGGAACTCAGCAAGCTTGAAGAGCGCCTTGGCTTGAAGCCTGCGACCACCACGGTGGACGCCCAGACCGTCTCGGTCACAACGGGTGGAGCGGCCCCCGCAACCGAAGAAGCAGCGATGAAATCGGAAGCCGAGCGACAGCTCGAAGAGCTGGAAAAGCGACTAGGAAGTTCCTAGTTTCTCGACTTCGCGCATCGTCACCTTGTGGCGATGCGCGAACATCGCGTCGATATCCTTCCCCACGAAGAGCTTGTTTGCCAGTTCGCCAAAGATGCCGAAGGGCAAGGCGTAATCAACGTGGTCGCGGAGGATCGAATGCTCGCCGTCGGCGATGAATTCATGTCGATGCCGCCAGAACTTGAATGGCGACTTGATGGCCGTATCCGTGAAGCCGAAGGGCGGCTCGACTTCGCTTAGCAGGGCAATCCAGTTCAGTTTCATCGGCCCTACCTGAATCTGCAAATGGTGTCTTGCCCCGTTTCTGACCTCTAGGTCATCCCCGATTGGGAGGACTGTCTTGCCCGGCGGAGAGAGGAGTCGCAACGCCTCGGCGGACCGGTGGAACTCCCAGAGCTTCTCGACCGGAGCGTTGATCTTGGATTCGTAAAGCTTGGTTGTCATTGCTTACCAATTGCGGACGGGAAAAGGCTCTTTGGGCCGTCGGGATCATCTTCGAGGCCATTGGCACCTAGGCGTAAACCCGAACCGATGAGCGCCTGCTCAACAGGGAGGTCTACGGCTTGGGTGACGCAGGTGTCGTACAGGGGGCCCAGTTTGGCTCCACCGAATCGTACGCAAAGTTCGCGGATGCGGCCTTCTTCATAGCCGGGGCCTTTTAGGCATTCGGCATAGAGCGACCGCATCACATCATCGAGCGAGTACTTGCCCTTGCTTTCGGTACGAATCGCGATATCGAGGAGGGCTCCGATTCCGCGGCCCTTGGTGTAGTAGCTCAGGCCGCCGAAGCCGAACGAGCCTCGGGTTTCCCAGACGCGTCGACTAGCCTCGTCGGCGCTAACCTTGAAGGTTGCGGGCGTCCGCTTCAGGGAAGCCCACGTATCGCTGACGGAGGCCAAGAACTGAGCCCTGTTGATGAGGCCACTGCGGAAGAGCAGCACCTCGGAGTAGTAATCGGTCACTCCCTCCAGCCACCAGAGGGTTCCGGTTACGGCGGGCTTGGTGTAGTCGAACGGTCCAAGGGGCTTGGCGCGGATTCGCTTGACGTTGTAGGCGTGGAAGAACTCGTGAAATGCGGTGCCTTGGATGTCCGAAGGACTGGCCGAGTAGACGCCCAAGCGGGTGCTGTTTGCGTGTTCTAGGCTTCCGCCGCCACCCAGGAAGTCGGCAAAGAAGATGTATTGCGGGTAAGGAAGCTCGCCGAAGAGGGCGTGGCAGCTCTCGGCGGCTTTCGCGCCGATGATGGCGAAGCTGTTCAAGTCGGCGCTGAATGACGAGTTAAGGCCGACGAAGCGATGGGGCTTGCCCTTGACGGTGAATTCAGTGACCTTGAGCTTCGAGCCAAAGGCTATGGGGGAATCGAGGAGCTCGTCGTAGTCTTTCGCTTCGAACCTTGGCGCGTCTGAAGCAGATTTGAGTTCGGGGAGAGCGACGGCGACGATAGAACCGGGGATGACGTCGAGCGTAAGGGTTTGCTTTTCTCGGTCGTGCCCAGCGAACCATCCAAAGACCCCGGGACCGCTGATGAAGACTTCGTCTGGCTTCACGCGAAGGTTCATGGTGAAGTTGCCCCGGGACGATTTGGCCGTGTACGTGACTTCATCGGCTCCACCCTCAATGCGCCAGAGGTTTGGGTCATCGGTGCGGGTGAAGGGCACGACCTCTCCGCGTCGGCGGAACTCGGGGTCGGCGACGAATTTGCCGTAGTTGAAAAGTTGGTAGTCCCCAGGCGCCCACGCGGGCATGCGGAACTCATTGGAGTTCCCGCTAATCTTGACCGTCACCTTGGCGTCACTTGTCGCAATCTGGGGTGTGAAGCGGTAGTCCGCACTGAGACCGGCGCAAGGGAGCATGATCAAGGCAAGGAGGGGCAGGGGACGTCGGCGCATCTCTGTCAGTTTGACCCAACTCGGGTAGGTTCGGGCAGTGGATGTTCGAATCAGGGTCGAAGGACGGGTGCAGGGGGTTGGGTTCCGGGCGTTTGTTCGGGATGTGGCCCTCGAATTGGGGCTGACCGGAGAAGTCTGGAACGTGCTGGATGGGGCGGTGGAGTTGGTCGCGTCAGGCGATTCGTCACAGATTGCGCTCCTGCCCGAGCGTCTCCGGTTGGGCCCGGGCCGGGTGGACCGGTTGGTTTCCGAACCGTGCTCAGCATCCGCGACCGATGAGTTTCGAATTGGTCCGACGCGGCCCTAGCTCAATCGAGCCCGCGAATCAACTTGGCCGCATTCAAGAATTCCAGGGCGGTTTGCTTCAGTTCATCCAGGCTTACTTTTTCTAGGCCAGCGAGGAGGGCCTCTCGATTCCAAGTCCGGCCCGTTTTGGCGCGAAAGTAGGCGGCCATGAAGGTCTCATCGGCCGTGCGAGAACCAATCGGACCGCTTGGCTCGAGGTAAAGCGCGCCCAAAGGAAACTCGCCCGCGAGGCTCTCGCGAAGGACTCGAAGGGCGCGCAGGCGGTCGGAATCTTGCCAACTGTTGACGTCCTCCCTTAGCAATGCGGTCACCTTCTCGCCTTGGGATGGGTCCGCTTCAGAAGAGCGTTGGAGGAGGATCAATCGCGTGCACCAACCTTCTGGAGTAGGCCAGAGAACGGCTTCTTGGCGATAGCTGAGGCGCTCTCGCTCGCGCACGATGCGATGGAGGCTGCTGCCCTTGCCAGTGCCCAAGGCGGTGGCAGCGAGGAGGCCCGTGCCCCAAGCTGCGTCAGCAGCTGGGATCGTCGGGCCCTGTAGTTCAAGCCAACTAACCTGACGAGTGATGAGGCCGCTGACGGCGGGGTACTGGTTTCGAGATACTCGCACTGGGGTCGGAGCGGTCCAAGTGATGGCTCGGCGGGACCACTCGGCTTTGGCTTCACCGAGCTGGATCGCCCCACCGACTCCGATCCACGTGTTTTGGTTGAAGAGTTTTTGAACTTGAGCGGTGGCCTCGGCTTGTGTGACCGGTCCCCAAGCATAGGGCGTCGGGTCGAGGGCGGCATTCCAAGCGGGCAGGTTTCGGCCTCGAAGGTCTTGCCAGGCGCGGTCTAGGTCTTCTTGGTTGAGAACAGGGCGGCAGAGAAGGCTTTCGAGCAAGGAAGCTCCCACCTTAAGCCCTCCCCGGGCGGTCTCGAAGGAGATACGGACATGGTCCGGCATGATGACGGTTCGCACCGGCGTCCCGCCTGTGGTGATCTCATCAATTTGGCGAAGTCCGTATTCGATGGTCTGTCTTGGCAGCGCACGCATCACGATTTCGAGAACAGCCCGGTCACGGGGTGATTGGGGTCCCGTGAAGCCAATGGCGACGAAGCTGATGGTGGTGGCTTCGGGCCTGGGGGTCTCGACGACTTCGTTTGCACTCGTCAAGATGGCCATGGCGAGCATGGGCCAGATCACTTGAAGACTCCGTTCAGGCGGACCGCATCCGGCGATGTCCATGATCGCCAGGCCGGCTCAAAGGTGCGGTAGTTGAGACTGTCGATCCCACTTAGCATGGCCTCGGGGGTTGCATCGGAGGATTGGCACAGGAGGAGACCCCGAAGGTACGTCACTCCAGAGGGACTCTGGAGGAAACGGTTCACCCACCTTTTGGCCAGTGGCTTGCCAAAAGTGTAGGCAAAGGAAGCTTGAGAGGCCGCACCAAGCTTTCCGGTCAGTTCGCTTCCATCGGTTTGGCCCGCAGTAACGAGCCCGGGACGGATGCTGGGTGTGTAGGTGACGAAACTGTTGCTGACTTCGGAAGCACACGCGAGGGCTCCGGCGAAAATGGCGAGCGTGCTCTCGTCGTTGTAGGCGTCCACTGCGCGTCCGACGGCTGCACCTGAAGCCTCGACCTCGGCATCCCCGGCCGAGTTGGCCTTTCTGGCAGAGAACGGTGCGGGGGCGGACTTGGGGAACGCGCTGAGCCAGGGCCGAATCTTTGCAATGGTGTCGTCGATGCTGACTGGTCCGGCCACCACGACGACCAGGTTGGAACCCACTAGCATCCGACTCACGAGATTGCCTAGTCGTGCTGGTGTGGCTTGGCCAAATGCAGTCGAGTTTCCGAGCGGATCGAGGCCTTGGGCACCATAGGATGCACTCCAGGCGGCTCGGGCAAACAGGCTGGGACCTTCGGCGAGGGCCAACTCCTGAACCAAGGTCTTCGCCTCGACAATGATTCTCTCGGCATCGACCTTCATCGGGGACGCCACGGCGAACAGAGTTTCTAGGGCGAGGTCGATGGGCTCGCTGGAGGGACCACGGACTTCGAATTGCATTCCATCTCGCAGGGTCTGGGCGAGGAGGATGGAGCCCTTGGATTCCAGCTTTGCATCGATGCCGGGGCGCGCGGCCATGAGGTGTTCGGCCATGTGCCGGAGCCCGTGGGTTTCGGCGGATTCTTCGGTGCCTCGCGAAGAAATCCAGAGACTGGCGCTGATCGTTTTTGCCTTGGGCATTCGCTCCACCAGGATCACGGCCCCGTTGGGGAGAATGGTTCGGAGTCGCGGCGGGTCATCCGGGAGTTGGGGGACGGCCAGGAGGGCCAGGGCCAAGAGCGGAGCCATGATTTGAGTATGACGCTTTGGCGAGGGCGTATAATTTGGTCCATGCGCTCACTTGTCGCCCTTGGACTTCTCTCTGTGCTTGGCCTCCAGTCTGCTTTTGCCGCCGAGAGCGACAGCGCGGGCATCCGGTTCCACTTTGGCTTCGGGACGTCGGGCGAATTCAAGCGAACTAACAACACCTATGTCTCGATCTCGGGTCCTGAGATTGGGCTGGAGATTCCGGTTACGAAGGTTGGCCCCGTGAACTTCAGCTTTGCTCCTTCGGTGTTTCTGGGTGGACGGTTGAGCCACAGCAAGGACTCGGACGGCGATGTCTACCGGTTCATCGGGCAGGGGCGCTTGAACTTGCCGAAGGGAAGTGGCTATGCGGTCTTCGGGATTGGCTATGCCCACTCGTTCGATCGGGCAAAGCAGTTTGATGCGGTTGATGGCACGGTGGCGAAGTTTGGCTACGGGATTCCTCTTCGGGTGGCCCGCCTGAAGCATTATTCGCCAGAGATCGAGGCAAGCTACTATGCCGCTTCAAACGGTCAGCTTCGCGGCTTCTTCGTGGGCCTCAGTGGTTCGCTCTGAACAAGGACTTAAAATGACGACAAGTGAACTTTTTCTGGCGCATCTTGGCAACATCGGCAACCCGACGAACACCGAGATTTACTCGGATGATCTGAAGGTCGAATTTGCATACGCTCCCAAGCACCACACACAGGGTCTGAGCGGTATCGAGGCGATTGTGCGATTTCTGACCAACGTTGGTGTGTACTTCGAAGGCTACACCGTGAGCAATGTCCGGCTGATTGAAGGACAAGATCCGGATGTGGTGGTGGCCGAGTTTCACGGTTCGGCCGTGTCGAAGGAGACGGGCCTTGGTTACGAGCAGGAGTACATCGTGGTCGTCCGCGCCAAAAACGGAAAGATTGACCACATGCGCGAGTTCTACAATCCGGTCCACGTTTTGGTGGCCACGGGTGAGATTGAGGAACCAGGCGAATAGCCGTGGACGATCAGCATCGGCTCGTGGAATCGCAGTTCTCGCCGACGGCGCGGGACTACGCGACGAGTCCTACCCATGCCAACGCGGACGACTTGAAGCGGTTGGTGAACCTGGTCCAGCCCAAGAAGTCCGATTCCTTACTCGACATTGCGACAGGAGCAGGGAATGTGGCGCTTGCCTTTGCCCCGTTCGTTTCCCGAGTTGTTGCCTACGATCTGACGGCGAGCATGCTGGAGGAAACCCATCGACGGGCGGAAGAGTTGGGCTACGGCCACCTTACGGTTGTGCAGGGACCGGCGGAGGAACTTCCGTTTGAGGACGGCAGCTTTGAGATCGTCACCGTTCGCACGGCGCCGCACCACTTTTCCAATATCCAGGCCGCAGTAAGCGAAATGGCAAGGGTGACGCGACCGGGCGGTACGGTTTTGATTGTCGATACTTGTTCGCCAGAGGATGATGAGGCTGACTCGGCGCTGAATGACTTTGAGAGGCTCAGGGACAGGTCGCACGTGCGCAATTACCGCCCCAGCGAGTGGGGCGAGATGGTTGAGGCTGCGGGCCTAACTCTTCGCCGCTTGGAAGTGGCCGACCACGGCGGAGGCAAGAAGCTGAATTTCCGCCTATGGTGCGACCGGATGCGGGTGGACGACGCGACGCGCGAAGAACTGGAGCGACGACTTGACTTGGCTTCGGGGGCGCTTCGCGAAGTCTTGAAGCCAGAGATTGTGGATGGCGAGCGGTGGTTCACGCTTCCCGAGATCACGCTTTTGGCGACGAAAGGCTAGCTTTTCGGTTTGGGCTCGATCATTTTGAGCAGCGCGAGTGAACGCTTGTGGTTAGGGTCGAGAGCAATGGCGGCATCAAGTTCTTTGATTGCTTCGGGAGTCCCCGCCCTTTCCGGGCTGCGGCTTGCCGGTGAGCCCTAAGTGTCACTCTGTCGATGGACCGATGGTGAGCAATTGGACATGGAAAGAGAGCGCATTTCGCTGGAAAGTTGCGGTGCCGTCCTAAGGCACCTTTACCTTCTGATGAGGCCGAGGGTGTGCACGAAATAGGTCAAGCGTTTAAGGTGACACCAGTAGAGGCTTCAAAGTGCCGACCTCGCGTCTTCACATCTAGCATTTTTGCTAGTTTCTCCATGTCACATAAGTTTTATGGGGCCAGAGTCGGGCGCTTTTGTCATCTTTGAAGCGTGAAAACATTTTCTTGCACCGTTCTTCTGCTGCAAATGGCCCTAACATTTGCAGCAATCTCCGACCAGACTGTTGAGGGGCTCGGCCTCCGAACGAAGTTGGGACCCCTGCCGGAATGCAGGGGACCATGTGGCCAAGGCCAGACAATTGGAAGGAGAGATCGATTGTTGATTTCACTGTGTGCGCGTTGGATGGAAATAATCCCATTACCATCCAAACTAGAACCTGCACAAATCGCACCTGCCCAATCGGATACTATTACGAAGCCAGCCCCTGGCAGTTCCTTCGCTGCCAGTCGACAACACTGCCCGCACCATCAAACTGCCCGGGCGGCACTTGCACGCCATGATAAGGCGAGCTTACACCTTAATCGAAATTCTGGTTGCGATTGCCATCATTGGGGTGATGTCGGCACTAATCCTGTCTTCTCTGGCACAGTCAAAACGCTCTGGGCAGTCCGCATCAGAGACAGAAATGATGCGGCAGCTTGGCCAAGCTGCCGCAATCTATGCTGAGAATGACGGGGTGCGACCTCGGGGTACGGCTGAGCTCCTCGCAACTGGCCTTATCGGGAAGTCGCTTTGCGTTTCTCCGCTTGACAGAACGCCTGAAGGGATGGCGAACCTTGTATCTGAAACGTCATACTTTGGCCTTGACAAAGCAACTAATGACGGCAGGAGGAGAGATTATCGGACAAGCTACTTTGGGCCCTGGGACCTCGGCTACAGCCAACGATATCTCAATGAGTTAACTGAAACGAGTCCGAACGCTGGATGGTTGATAAGTCTTGGTTCAGGCCTTTTGCCGCGTGGCCGTGAAATACCACGTGAAGGTCAATATCGACGCCTCCTCAATGATGGAGCCGTAGTCGTTAGACAAATCCGTTCGGTACAGACGCCAAACGGAGGCGCAAGGGCTTGGCAGTTCTTCTTTGCCGACTACTCAGATGAATGGCTCTTGGATTACCTTGCTCATGAAGAAAAATACGGTTACATTGGAAAATAGCTATCCGTACTTGGCTGGCCTGTGTGCAGCCTACGTCGTCCTTTTGATTCCGAGGATCATTGCGCAAGGAAGCCTCTTCAACACGGGAGATCTCTGGCTCCCAATTGCGTTTATGACGCTTTCTTGGGGCATCCAGCCACTGAGTAGAGGGCGATCTGCAGTAGCAAGCTTCATAGGTTTGAGCGCTTTGATAGGTCCACTTCCTAGCTATTTGCGACAATTTCGTCTTCTGGCAGAAGGCACCTTGCCCCCTGTATTTGCCCTGATTTGGTCCGGGTTGTGGGCGCTCATGGCTGGCACCATGATTATCGTCGCACTTTTGGTTAGATCCAACAGCAAGAAGGCCAATTTGGGCTCTCCGCAGGACTAGCCTTTCGGCTTAGGCTCGATCATCTTGAGCAGCGCGAGTGAACGCTTGTGGTTAGGGTCGAGAGCAATGGCGGCATCAAGTTCTTTGATGGCCTCGGGAGTCCGCTTTAGCTGAACGAGGCAAGATGCTCGGCCCCAATGGTAGTTCGGCGCATTGGGAATCTCCTTTACGGCGAGAGTGGCCTCGGTCAAAGCATCGGTGTAGTTGCCTTTTGCCAGGTAGCTGATGGAGAGCAGGTAGTGGGCTTCCACCGAGGTGAGCCGTGCCTCTTCGCTGTTGTCAATTTTGCGGTTGGCGAGGCACTGCCGGAGGCGCTGAATTGCCTGGTCGTGGTCATCGAGGATTTGATAGGCTTTGCCGGCGGCGGCATACGGGCCTAGCTTTTCGGGGGCGAAGGCGCTCATAGCATCGAACAGCGCGGCGGCTTGGCGAAGGTTGGACAGCTGGGCTTGGGTCAGCTCATCGTCGTTTTCCGCAGCTTTGAACTCGCTCTCGCTGAGGCTGCGGGCCTTTTCGAGAGCGAGGCGGTACTGCTCAGTGTTCTTGATCACCGTGAGGCCGTCGGGTGTCTTTACCACGCCCTGGTTGGAGACCAGCATCAGGAGCGCTCCCGCAAGGACGACCACTATGGGCCAGACGAATCGACGCAGTTCAGTTGGCAACGATGTTCACCAGCTTGCCGGGGACGACAATCACTTTTCGGATCGTGAGCCCGGCGAGATTTGTTTGGATTTTAGCGGAATTCTTGGCCGCTTCTTCCAAATCTTCCTTGGTTGCATCGGCAGGAAGTTCGAGCGTGTCTCTGAGTTTGCCATTGACCTGGACGGCGACTACGATGGTCTGGGAGACGGCCAGCTTGGGATCGTACTTCGGCCAGGCTTCGCTGAAGGTGAAACCAACGCGACCAATGGACTCCCACAGCTCATCGGCAGAGTGGGGCGCCGAGGGTGCGAGCATCAGGATCAGCGATTCGATGGCTTCGGAGATGGCGAGCACGGCCGGTCGGCTCGGGTCCGCCTTCATCTGGGGCAGCAAGTCGTTGAGGTCGTTGACGTAGATCATCAGCGAACTCACGTACGTGTTCATCGCGAAGCGCTCGATGTCGTCGCCTGCTTTCTGGATGGTTCGGTGGGTGGCGGATCGAATCTTGCGCCCGAGTTCGTCCATCTCCTCGAAGGCGATCAGATCTCGCCAGTCGCTGACATAGGAGGATTTCAGGTCGTCGACAAGGCGGAAGACCCGGCTGAGGAAGCGCACTTGGCCCTGCATGCCTTCGTTCTTCCATTCGACATCGACGTTGAATGGAGCGATGAAGAGTAGTTGCAGACGAAGAGCATCGGCACCGTAGCCTTCGACGGCTTCTTCGGGCGTGACGACGTTACCTTTAGACTTTGACATTCGGACCCAGCGCCACGTGAGCTCGTCCTCGGGCATCTCGGCGGCTTCGGCGAAGGAGACAAGGATGCCGTCTTGACCGACTTCGAGGCGCTCGTCTCCCTTCGGCTTACGATACGGGGTCCGTCCTAGAACTTGGCCTTGGTTCAACAGTCGCTTGAACGGTTCCTTGGTCTTCACCAGTCCGAGGTCGTAGAATACTTTGGTCCAGAAGCGGGCGTAGAGCAGGTGCATGACCGCATGCTCGGCCCCGCCGACATAGCAATCAACGGGCATCCAGCGATCGGCGGCTTCCTGGCTCCAGGCGGCTTCCTCGTTGAAGGGGTCGCAGAAGCGGAGGAAGTACCACGAGGAGCAGGCGAAGCCGCCCATGGTGTCGGTCTCGCGCCTTCCGAGGCGACCATCGCGGTCGGTGACGTTGACGAAGTCATCGATGCGAGCAAGGGGTGACGAACCATCACCGGAGGGCTCGTAGTTGTCGACTTCGGGCAGGTAGACGGGTAGGCAATCTTCGCTGACAAGTTGCTCTTCGCCTTCCGCGCTGTGGATGATGGGGATCGGGCAGCCCCAATATCTTTGGCGGGAGATTAGCCAATCGCGCAGTTTGTAGTTGACGATTCGCTTGCCGATGCCGAGCGCCTCCATCCATTCGCCCAAAAGCGTCTGAGCTTCTTGAACGAACAGATTGGTGTATTCGCCGGACTGAATCAGGGTCGAATCCTTTGATTCGAAGACGTGATTGAACGAGCGGACATCGGCTATATAGGCGTCGAGGTCGCGGTCTCCGAGGTACTCCTCAGTAGGTCGGATTACGGGCGCGATGTCCAAGCCGAACTCCACGGCGAAGTCGAAGTCTCGTTGATCGTGGGCGGGCACGGCCATGATTGCGCCGGTTCCGTAGGTAGCGAGGACGTAGTCGGCGAGCCAGATCGGGACCCGTTTGCCATTGGCGGGGTTGACGGCATACGCACCGGTGAAGACACCGGTTTTGGGCCGATTGGTGGCGGTCCGGTCGATGTCGCTCAGGGTCCGGGCGGCGGCTTGGTAGTCGCGAACCTTCTGCTCATGCTCGGGCCCGACGTGGAGCAGAATGTCTTCGACGAGGGCATGCTCGGGGGCGAGGACGCAGAACGTGACGCCGAAGATCGTGTCCACACGGGTGGTGAAGACCTCGAAAGTCAGGGCCTTGGTGCCGCGCGACACGACAAAATCACCATCGACGTCGTCTTCCTTGGGGGGAAGGGCGACTTCCAGCGTGAACTCCACGCCTTCGCTGCGTCCGATCCAGTTGCGCTGTTGCGACTTGATTCCCTCGGGCCAATCGAGCTCTTCGAGGTCATCCAGGAGTCTTTGTGCGTAGTCGGTGATGCGGAAGTACCACTGGGGAATGCGTCGCTTTTCTACGGGAGTTCCGCAGCGCTCGCAGAGTCCGCCGACCACTTCTTCGTTGGCGAGGGCGGTTTTGTCCTTCGGACACCAGTTGACGGGCGCATCGGCGCGGTAGGCGAGGCCCTTCTTGTATAGCTGTTGGAAGAGCCATTGCGTCCACTTGTAGTAGGTCGGGTCGCTGCTCTTGAATGATCGGGACCAATCGTAGCTGATGCCCACCAACTCCATTTGGCGTCGGTATGTGGCGGCATAGCGATCGATCATCGGGGCGGGATGCGATTGCCGCTTGATCGCCTCGTTCTCGGCAGGCAGGCCGAAGGCGTCGAAGCCCATGGGATGCAGCACATTGAATCCCTGCATGGCCTTGAGGCGACAGATGACGTCGGTCAGGACGTAGTTTCGGCAGTGACCTACGCTGAGTCCGGCGCCACTGGGATAGGGAAAGAAGTCCAGACCATAGAAGTTGGGTCGGTCGGGATCGTTTCGGGTTTCGAAGACGTCGGATTCTTTCCACCGGTCGCGCCACTTTGCCTCAAAGGCGCTGGGTTCATATCGATCTGCCATGGGTATTCATGAGTTGTACCTTCCCTGAGCCAGGATCGACTTTGCGGTTCAAATTCTCGGTACACGGGTGGTACCTTCTAGGGGCGTGCCCGGATGGTGGAATGGTAGACACAGGGGACTTAAAATCCTCTGCCTTCACGGGCGTGTGGGTTCGACTCCCACTCCGGGCACCATTTGTGTTGGCTGCGGCGTCTTTGCCAGAGCCAACACAACTTGTTCAGAATCTACGAGTGTTGTAGATGTTGTAAGATGTTTCGCGAATAACGTCTACAAGCTGAGAGTAGGGCGTATCGGTTACATCGAGAATCCCGGTGTTTGCTCCTTCTCCGTACGTGTTGCCAGTGATGGGCTGGTCGTTGTAGCGGAAGAAGCAAGCTCCGACTATCTGCGGCCACAATAGCATGTCCTTCATGTAGGTTCGATAGGCTACGGCCCGAAACGCTTGAGAGTTCACCGGTACCAAGCCACCATGAAGCCCCCGGTCAGTCGTTCCGAATGAGAACTCTGGAAAGAGGAACGGTCTGTCCACTTTGGCAAAAAGCGCCTTGTCTTCGGCCTGAAGCCGATACTTGTAATATGTTGGTGCGATGACATCTGCAACGTCGGCACACGCTCGAATTACCTCCTCGGTGTATCCACTTAATTGACAGCCCATGTAGAGATGATTGGTGTCGTAGCTGCGCATTGCCTTGCGGCAAACAGTGAAGTATTTCTTCGCGTACTCGTACGTGAAATCAGCGAAATCGATCTTCAGGTCGGTATCGAGCGGCGTCGGGACCTGACTGGGGTCGGCTAGATCTGCAAAGGAGCTAAAGGAAGTTCCCCACTTGGTATTCAGAGCTTGGATCGTACTGTATCGACCTTGGAGAAAGAGTATCATAGCTTCCTTAGCCGGTGAAGTTGCGGAGTCGAGACCCAAAACCGCCCTTGCGACGTCGTATCGTCCATTCTCCTCACCCAAGCCACGCCAGCTAGGCTCCTGCTCAATCATTACACCAATGAGCATTGGGTCGTTCGCACTGGACGGAAGACTAGCAGCAGCAGCCTCACGGACCGCAATTTCGAATGCAGGATCATATGGATCAGGTAAGGGCTCGTGAGTGATCCATCCTGGGTCGACGGTGTCGTAGGGTCCACCTACATTGATTCGCTGAAGCCAAGGGTAGGACGCATTCATGCGCGGAGATGAGCCAGCACCCACAAGGTTTAGTCCCCATGATTTGATTCGGGCTTTTGAAGATGCAAGCCAAAGCAGGTCGTACCCACTTCCATATTTTCGATGCAAGTTCGCACCAACAAAATTGAATGTTTCGCTTAGAGAAGTAGTGCCGTACTGAGACACCGGTGGACCACGAAAGATGTAGAGGGGATCGTTCGGCCCAGGCAGGTACTCGAACATATACTCCCTTCCAGTAATCGGAGTCCTGTTGTCGTAGGTAACTGACGTCACCCCAATGCCATAGTATAGATTGCCAAGCGGGGTGGTCAACCACCACTTTCCGTTGTACTTTCGACGACCAAAGAAGCCTGTCGCTCCGAAGTTTGGCCCGTTAAGGTTTCCACCGTAAGCATCGCGATTCGCTGGTCCGGGATTTTCAGCAAGCTCCGCTTTATCCTGCGCCCTACGGGTTGCAAACTCTGAGTATTGAACCAGCTCTCCTGCAAATGATGCTTTCGCAAACTGGCCATAGCGGTCACTGATTCCGAACAGTCGGGATCGGTAATCCTGGGCACTGATAACCCGGACAAAGTCCAGATATACCTGTGTGTCTACACTGGGTGCCTTCATGGCCCAGCGTACGGAAGCTACTCGGGACGGGTCAAAGGGACCAAAAACTACAGCGTTAAGCCATCGATACAAGAAGATCGACGTAGGCGGAACTCCGTAATATAGGCCGAATTCTTCTTGGCTATCTGAGAATGGTAGGAAGATGCGCGCTAGGCCCGCGGTTCCTGCCGTGAAATAGACTTTGATCTCGTTGCCAGACGTGTCTATGGCGGAGAAGATCAACGGCACTGGTGCGGAAGCCGGGTTTACCATTTCGAAGGTAATGCCGCTGGCCGTTTGAAGATTCAGTGGCGCACTTGGTGTGTAGGTCACCATGGACCAGGTTGGCGTGGCCTTGAAGGTCACAGCGAGCGAGGAGGCTCCGTCGCTCACACCAGTCGTGGATAGGGCTGCTATCGAGTTGGAAGTCTTGACTTGGGCAAGACTGGCAGCGTCTTCAAAGCTTGTCAAGGGCGTTCGAGATTGTCCGAGCGCTACCCCTTGCAGGAGCATGGCCGAAGCAACCCAAACAGAGCACCGAAGTGCAAAGTATGAATTCATTATTGATTCCCCCCGGAATAGGCTTGAAGGTTGTCCTTCAAACCATAGACAGGATTCTAGGGAAGATCGCCGAGGTAGTTGAGTCACATTTTCGAGTATTTCCAACCTTTTCGAGAAAATGTGCGATTGCGTACGTGGATCAGGTGACAGCGGCGGCAATGGGCGGGCCGCCGGTAAACTTTCAGCGTGATAAAAGACTCGCTTCGCGTCTTCGTTGCCGCCGCGGTCAGCGAATTGGTCGTTAAGGGCAAGTTGCCTGCCTTAATTTCCACATTTGTCGAGATTCAGGAGACGAAGCAGCCCGAGCACGGGGACTACGCGACCAACTTCGCCCTCGCGGCCTCGAAAGCAGCAGGGATGAACCCTCGGGCCTTGGGAGAAGTGCTGCGCGAGGAACTGCTGAATAGCCCCGAGGCGGCAATTTGGTTTGAAGCCATCGAGGTGGCGGGACCGGGATTCTTGAACTTTCGCCTGCGGCCGGAGAAGATTTCTGCCTACGTGCCCGTCGTACTCGATCTAGGCAAGGACGTGGCCAAGTCGAGGTGCGCCAACCCACAGAAGATCAACGTTGAGTTTGTTTCGGTCAATCCGAATGGGCCGATCACGGTTGGCTCGGGCCGAGGGGCGGCGTTTGGGTCGGCCTTGTGCCGCGTTCTGGAGACGGTTGGCCACACGGTGCATCGGGAGTATTACGTCAATGACGGCGTGAACAGCGAGCAGATGCGGCAGTTTGCCGAATCGGTGGCGGCCTATGTGCGCAACGTACCGTTGCCAGAGAAGGCGTATCGAGGGGCTTACGTCCAGGACGTGGCCGCTCAGGTTGCAGTTGATCCAACGGCGGCGACACGAGATTTGGATTGGTTTCAAGCTGTCTCCCAGGACCTCATGGTGGAGCGCCAGCGGGGCGATTTGGCGGACTTTGAAGTCGGTTTTGATACCTGGTTCTCGGAGCAGTCGCTGCACAACTCGGGCGAGGTTCTGCAGAAGGTTGATGAATTGATTGCCAAGGGAGTGGCCGACGAGGAGCCGTACCGAACGAAGATCAAGTTTGGCAAAGGCGGCAAGGTAGAAGAAATTACCCGCGAAGAGCAGGCCACAGGTGACGAAGAAGGAGAAGAGGCCGTCGAGGGCAGTGCGGCCACTTTGTGGCTGCGGTCGACCAAGTTTGGCGACGATATGGACCGCGTATTGCGTCGGCGAGACGGTCGGTTGACCTATATCACCAGCGACGTGGCCTACCATGCCGATAAGTTCAACCGACCGCCCAACACGGACCGGCTGATCACGATCCTTGGCCCAGATCATCACGGATACATTGGACGCCTACACGCCGTGCTGGCGGCGCTATTCCGAGGGAATGAGGAGAGCGAAGAAGCGAATGCGGCCGCTCTGGCCCTCGCGCGGGAAAAGCTTGAAGTCATCATTTTCCAGATCGTCCGGTTCGTACGGGACGGTGAGGCAGTGCCGATGCGCAAGCGCGATGGAACGATCTATGAGTTGCGCGATCTGCTTCAGGAACTAGGGAAGGCGACGCTGCCGAACGGAACCTTGGCTGAACAGGTGAGGCAAGGCAAAGACGTCGCGCGGTTCTTCTATCTGATGCGGAGCCACGACACGCACATGGACTTCGACATCGACCTAGCGACCAAGCAGAGCGATGAAAACCCGGTTTTCTATGTGCAGTACGCCCATGCTCGCATCTGCTCCGTGATCGCGAAGGCTGCGGAGGCGGGCATTACATGGCTGGGGGCCGATTGGTCACTCCTGGTGAACCCACGGGAATCGGCCCTGATCAAGAAGATTCTCGAACTACCTGAGGAAGTGCAGCGATGTGCGGAGGACCATGGCGTCCATCGCCTCACGACCTATGCCATCGAACTAGCGCGAACTTACCACCACTTCTATGATGGTTGTCGGGTCATTCAGCTTGAGGACCTTGCCCTTTCGTCGGCTCGCGCGGGACTATGTGAGGCGGTTCGCGTCACATTGGCGGCGACGCTCGACCTCGTCGGTGTCTCGGCCCCGGTCCGGATGGATCGGGCTTAGAGCGCCTCGATAAGGATTGCGGTTGCTTCGCCGCCGCCGATGCACGGGGTCGCGATGGCGTAGCGGCCGCCACGGCGACGCAGTTCGAGCAGAGCGGTAAGAATCAGCCTAGCCCCGGTCATGCCGATGGGGTGGCCGAGAGCGACGGCTCCGCCGTTCACGTTAAGCTTTTCGGTCGGAATCTCCACTTGGTTTGCGACTGCAAGCGCGACAACGGCAAAGGCTTCGTTGACCTCGAAGAGATCTATGTCAGCGACTGTGAGCCCGGTCTTGGCGAGGAGCTTTTGGATGGCAAAGGCAGGGGCGGTCGTGAACCACTTGGGCTCTTGGGCGAACTGGGAATAGGCGACGACACGACCAATTGGTTTCTGGCCGCTGTTCGCAGCGAATCCTTCGCTGGAAAGAACCAGGGCGCAGGCTCCGTCGTTGATCGAACTGGCATTGCCCGCTGTGGTCACTCCGTCTTTAGCGAAGGCAGGCCGAAGGGAAGGGAGTTTGCTGGCGTCGCCCTTCTTGGGTTCCTCGTCCTCTGAGATCATCAGGGGGTCGCCTTTGCGCTGGGGGATCGAAACGGGAACGATCTCCTCGGCGAGGAGGCCCTCGGCTTGGGCGCGCCGGGCTCGGCGGTAGCTCTCGGCGGCGAATGCATCGAGGGTTTCTCGTGGGATTTCCAGTGAAGTCGCGGTGGCATCGCCGCAGTTGCCCATGTGGACGTTGTCATACGGATCCCAAAGCCCGTCGTGAATCATGAGGTCAAGAAGGGTGCCATTCCCCATGCGGTAACCGCTACGGGCTTTGTCCAGCGCGTAAGGGGCGTTGCTCATGGACTCCATACCACCGGCTACGACAACTTCTGCATCACCAAGCATGATGGCCTGGGTCGCCATCATGACGGCCTTCATCCCGGAGCCGCATACTTTGTTGATCGTGGTACAAGGGACCGAATTAGGAATTCCGGCACCAAGACTGGCTTGCCGAGCCGGGGCTTGGCCAAGGCCGCCAGTGAGCACGCATCCCATTAGGACCTCCTCGACTTGGTCGGGCCTGATGCCAGAGCGTTCAACCGCCGAAGCAATGGCGAGCGACCCGAGTTGGGGGGCCGTAAGCGACGAAAGCGGGCCAGAGAACGCGCCGATAGGCGTTCGGGCTCCGGCAAGAATGACAGCGCTTTTCATGTTTTCGACAGGACCTCGTTGTTGTCGGTTGCTTAGTTTGCGCGCTTTAGCGGAAACTTCCGGCTAGATCGGAGGTTCGCTCTTCCACACGCTTTTTGACAAAGTTGGAATTCTCAATCTTTGCCTTAAGGGCCGCTTCGTAGGCCGCCGCATCGACGGGGAACTCAACCGCCGCATGTGTCCAGGCGCTTAGGAGCATGGCGTTGGCGAGCTCGACCGAGTGGATGCCCTCCCGAGCAGGAGCGACCAGTTCTTTGCCTGACAGAATGGCATCGACGAAGTTTTGGACTACTTCAAGATGCTGGCCACCGTGGCCATGCACGGGTACGGTGCACTCCCAGACGGGCGGTGTGTTGAAGGAACTGGGGTCGTTCGCTCGGAAGTCAGCGACACTAATCTCCGTTCGTGTGAAGCGTATTTCATCGTTCTCGTAAACGAGCTTGCCACGGTCGCCAACGATCTCGAGGCGGTTGGTTCCAGGAGATTCGCCAGTCGTGGTGACAAAGACCCCGGTGGCTCCGCTGGGGAACTCAAGGTACGCCGTCACTTCGTCTTCGACCTCGATGTCGTGGTACTTGCCGAAGCTCGCGAACGCAGTCAGGCGTGAAGGCATGCCGACAATCCATTGTAGGAGGTCGAGGTTGTGGGGACACTGGTTCATGAGCACGCCGCCGCCCTCCCCGTCCCAGGTGGCTCGCCAGCCGCCACTGGCGTAGTAAGCCTCCGTGCGGAACCAGTTGGTGATCAGCCAGCTGAATCTCTGCAGTTCGCCAAGTTCGCCATTTCGAACAATGGTGCGGATGCGCTGATAATGCGGGTCGGTGCGGGTGTTGAACATTGCCCCAAAGACGATCCCTTCGCGCTGGGCGGCAATCAAGCGCTCGCAGTCGGCCTTGTGGACCGAAATCGGCTTCTCGACAAGGACGTGGATCCCGTTTTCCATGGCGTCGATGCCGATGGTTGTGTGGTCGTAATGGGGAGTGGCGATCAGAATGGCGTCGACGGTGCCCGACCGGATGAGGTCGGCACTGCTGGTGAACTTGTTGGGAGCGGAGAACTTCTGCAGTTTGGCGGTAGCTACGTCGCAAATCGCCGTCAGTTCACAGTTGCGGACACGGGGCATTGCGCTGTAGTGCCCCGAACCCATGTTTCCGAGTCCAATTATTCCTAGCCGAACCATGAGGGAGATTTACCCCAATCGGCCTGCCGAACGCTTCCGCCAGAAGTATGTCAGGACGAGGAGGTCGGCAAGAAGCGAGAGCGTGATGGCAATGGGTGCGAAGATGACGCCGGGCACGCCTGAACTCACCCCGATGATGAGCGATGCCGTCAGGACCGTTACAGCCGCGACCGTGGCATACAGGCGCGAGGAAGTTTCACGGATGGTGGTTAGCATGCCGCGCAAATAGGACTGAAGGCCGCCCACGAGCGGCATGAGGCTGGAAGAGACCAGCGCCATGTGGGCGAGTTCGACGGTGTCCGGCTTTGCCGAGAGCACATGGCCAAAGAACCACCGGTCGAGGCCAGTGAGAGCAGCAATAACTTGGATGAAAGTGCACGAAACGCCAATGATGAGGCAGAACGAGCGGAGGCGGCCACGGTTGGCGGCCTGCTTCGCCAATGTGATCACCACTTCTGGCAAGGCAAATGTCGTGGTGCGAAGCATCCAGACGAGGGTCTGGGCGACTTGGTAGCCAGCTAGCTGAGCGACTCCATCGGGTGTCCTCGCTAGGGCGGCCCCGACTGCGGGGAGGGCAGTGATATTGAGGATGGTGGTCAGCGTAAGGGGCAGGTGGAACTTGACCAAGCTGCCGGTCGAGATCGGCTCGTGGTTGGGGGCTTTCTTCAAACGGTCGCGAACACACGAGGCAGAAGCGAAGTGGACGAACATAGACTCGGCCGCGACAGAAAAGACAAGAGAAGCCGAGACGATGGCGACGCCAGGCGCCTGCCAAAGGAAGGGAAGGCCCAAGGCAGACACCAGCATCGTCAGGACCCGGACAGTCGTCCCGATTCCGACCGCGCGCGTTTCGCCGTAGCGAATGAGGATGCCTTGGCGAAATCGTCGCCAGCCAATGAACGCGCTCCAAGGCGTCAGAAGTTGCAGTCCAATCTGGGCACTGTCGGCAAGTTCCTTTGGCAGGTGCATGAGGCCATCGGTGACGAGCCCATAGAGAGGCGTGAAGGCGACACCTGCGTGGGCGATGGTCACCCAGGCCATGAGGCTAAAGGTGAAACGGCGGATTTGTCGGTAGCTGTCGGAATCGTTACTGAGCGTCGTGGAGGTCGTGAGCAGGTCGATAACTGGGCTCTCGATCCACATGGCGATCCCCATAATCACCAGGTAGGCGGCTTCGCTGACCTTGGGATTGGGCAGCCTAGACAGTACTCCGATGGCGATTGGCATCTCGATGGCCATGAAGAGCCAAGAGAAAGCCAAGGGGGAAAAGAACCGGCGAATCTCGCGATATTCGATCGGGTCTGCGATTTCTGGGGGTGAAGCGACGATGGTGTAGGGTACCTGGCAAGGAATTGAGCATTGTGCGTTGACTTGCTCGGTGGAGTCGGGTAGCATTCCCTCACGAATCGAAGGGTCCGCGATTCGGCTCCGTGGCTTCAGGGAGTTCTCAATGGCTCAAAAGGTGGAATGCGGCATGGCCTTAAAGGTATTGGTCTGCGATGATGAAAGGCATATCGTTCGCCTGATCCAGGTGAATCTGGAGCGTCAGGGTTTTACAGTCATTACGGCATTTGATGGCAAAGAGGGATTGGAGAAGATCCGTTCCGAGAAGCCAAATCTTGTCGTCCTCGACGTCATGATGCCGTACATGGACGGCTTCGAAGTGTTGAAGAGTCTTCGACGCGAGAAGGACACGGAGAATCTCCCCGTTATCATGTTGACGGCGAAGGCACAGGACAAGGACGTGTTTGAGGGCTACCACTACGGGGCCGACATGTACTTGACCAAGCCGTTCAACCCGATGGAACTCGTGACGTTTGTCAAGCGAATCGCTGCTGGCAACGACGACACCAGCGGTCCGAAGCGCTACGACCTGTAGTTTTTGGTATCAAAAAGTCCCCCGAGAGTTCATCTCGGGGGACTTTTTTACGTTTTGGATCAGAGGCTGACCCAGCTCCTGGTTTCCCAGCTGCGCTCGACCGCATCGAGGACTCGCTGGTTCTCGTAGCCATCCACGAAGTTCGGTGAGATCTCGGTACCGTCGTGAATGTTCTGGAGAGCGTCGGCGACGAGGTTGATGAAGGTGTGCTCGTAGCCGAGGATGTGGGCGGTTGGCCAGTAGGCTCCCATGTAGGGATGCGATCCGTCGGTGGCCTGGATCAGGCGGAAGCCGTGGACATCGGCGGCATCGCTGCGATCATAGAATTCCAGCTCATTCATGCGTTCGAGGTTGAAGACCACGGAGCCCTTGCTGCCATTGATTTCGAATCGGTTGTAGTTCTTGCGGCCGACCGCGAAGCGCGAGGCTTCGAACGACCCAAGTGCGCCATTCTTGAACCGGGCCATGAAGAGCACGGCATCATCAACCGTGACTTCGCCCATCTGGTCGCTTGCGGAAGCACCAAGCTTGCCATCGGCTTCCCCAGCTAGCGGACGCTCCTTGATGAAGGTGTGCATCAGGCCCGAAACTTCGGCGAAGTCGCCGACAAGATAGCGGCCCAGGTCGATGATGTGGGCGTTGAGGTCGCCGTGGGTACCGCTACCGGCGATCTCCT
>JBMOJD010000052.1:0-23086 GCA_049317025.1 Fimbriimonas sp.
AAGCAGGTGCTGGGGGGCAAGGAAATTCTGCGACCCAATCGGTGGTTGTCCCGTTGGGGGAGCGAGGCGGGTGGCCGCCATTGGGGTGGTTAGATCGAGCTGTGGCTTTGCTTCGGAGGGAGTCGGCACCTTCACACGGGCGTCAGTGGCGAGGATGCTTTCGGGTTTGTCGCTCCGCATTCCGAAGCTGGGGGCGGCTTTCTTCCACTGGACCGGGTCCGGCTCGGCGGTGACGCTTTGGAAATTCGGGAAGAGCTGCTGGCGCATGAGGCCGAACTGCTGGGGCCGGACGGCGGGCGAGCCGCCAACGTCGGATAGCACTTGCTGAGCGACCTGCTCTTGCTTCAGTTCGGGCTTACCCGAGAGGCTGGGGGCGAGGCGGACTGGTACACCGAGAAAGTCGAGTGCGCCGCCGCGCGCGGCTTGGCCCGCACCAGCTTGCTTCAAACCCTCGCCATCGGTTTCACCGAGGACGCTGGTGACGGCACCGGTGGGTCGGCGGAAAGGCAACACGGCACCGGGGAGCGCCTCGGCGATCGAGGAGAATGCGCTGTTCGCGACGCCCATCGTGGCGAGGCGATCGGATTGGAATGGGGCCAGGGGCATTCCGTAGCCGCGCGAGGCCAACTGGTGGACCATTCCGGGGGCGAGGGGGAGGTTGACCCCTTGGGCACCGGGAGTCGGGAGGGCGGGATAGATAAGGCGCGAGCCCTCGGGCAGAACTTCCTTCAGACGGGCAAATCCGCCCGCATCGAGTGGTCCCATTCCTCGCGCCAGGGTGGCCCAGGGGAAGGAGACGGCGGTTCCGCCGGTTTCGGCTTCGGGCGACGCGACCGTGACGGGGGGCGCGACGAGCGTGACCATGCCGCCGGATGGCCCGAGGGCCTGGACCCAATCGTGGGCTGGCTGCGGGGGTTCGACCGGGGCTGGAGTGGTGGGTCGGTGAAGATCCATCGGTCCGGCGACGTCGATGACGGTTCGCGGGGCGACGCCGACGGGGTCGCCTTTCGGCAGCAAGTGCTGCATCATGCCGATGGGCGACATGCCGGCGGCGGCGAACTGATGCCATTTGGGCTGCATCAGCTGCTGAGCGGCGGGGTCTTGGACCACCTCTTTGACTTGGGTGGCGCGCAGGTCGCGAGATCGGGCTTCGGACCAGAACGAGAACGACCGGACTTTCTGCTTCAGCAGTTCGGGGCCTTTCTCGGGGTCGGCGGCGGCCTCTTGCCATCGGGGCATGCCGGGTGCGTCCATGGTCGGCTCGAAGGGCGGCCCAAAGTCTGAGATCATGCTCATGGGCGAGGACTGCATGCCCACGCTGACCCCGCCGAGGTAGGCGGCGGCAGCGAGGTTGCTAGTCCAGACCGTTCGGTTTGCGGAGCGGATGACCTCCTTTGCCTCGATGGGCGGCTCGGGCTGGGGTGTCGCCGTTGTGGCTCGCGGTCGGCGCTTTGGTTCTGCCGTTCTTGGTGGTTCGGCAAGTTCAGTTTCGCCTTTGTCATCAGGCTTTGCTTCGGGAGGAGTTGCTTCGACAACTACGCGGACAGGCTCACGGAACACGACCTCTTGGGTGTGGGTTCGTGCCTCGAAAATGACCGTGCGCGGGGCCTCTTCTTCGACCGTCTCGGCGCTGAGGAGCCAATAGCGGCGGAGCCAGAGAGTGAATTCGCGAATCTCTTCGATGCGGAGCGAATACATTCCCATCGCGCGCCGGACTTCGTCGCCAGTCTGGTCGGTGCGGAATAGGCCTCGGTTCAGGGTGTTGCTGAATTCCAGCGCGCGCAAGCCCGGGGTGGAGAAGGAGGGCGAGGCTTCGGCTTGGAACTGGGTGCCAGGTCGAGTGATCTCTTCCAGGAACAGCAGCAAGCGCTCGATCGAAGCGGGCGGCTTCAGATCGGCGATTTTGCGGCTTTGTTCGGTCGAGGTCGCCATGGGTTGTTAGCTCTTGCTGGAATCGACGAGGCCGCTGTAGGCGAACTCCAGGGTTTCGATGGCGACGGCGCCGGAATCGGTTTTCATGTCGGCGCCTGTCCATTTGACGGGCCACGCGCCGGTGAGGTTGTATCGCCGCACGACCTTGTCTTTCTCGGGGGCGTACATCAGGATGGAGACGTTCTTGCGCGCCTTCGGTTGGCCGTCGAGGCCGAGTTTGTACCAGGCGAAGAGGTCACCGCCGGGGTCCATGCCTCGCTTCAGGGTGATGTTGCCGTGCTTGATGCGCACGGGCAACTTGTGCACGCCGTCGTTGCGACCGCCCTCGGCGTACTCGAACACTTCGGTCTCGATGGAGATCGCCGAGCATTCGGAGAAACCGGCAATCTGGATGCTGTCGATTTCGACCCAGAAACGGTAGCCCGCGTGGATATCTTTTGCTTCTCGATTGTCAGCCATGGGTACTCCTCATTATCGCAGTCTTTTGCCGCGTTGGCGGGCCGTGCGGGCCTCATCTCGCATCAGTCGATAAACAATGTCGGCCACTTCGCGCGGTTCCACCTTTTTGGGCAGCTCGGGGTTCTCGTCGAGCAGGCGCTGGACGGGCTCCTGGATGGTTGGATGGGCAGCCGCGACCACAGGTTCCACCATGAACGGCATGGCAGGCGAAGCGGAGTCCTGGGCGCGAAACGCGACCGAGTCCACGCCTGTTTTGCGCTTGATGCGGACGTTGAGCTGGAGGCGGATGATGTGGGGCATGGTGATAGTTCCTGATTCACTTTCAGAGACTTACGGTCGCATAGTCCCTTGTGTCTAAGATCAGTACAAGATCGCCGCACAAGGAAACCGCAAGGAAGGCATCGTCTGGGCTCCAACTGACCCTCCACACAAATTCTTGAGGAAAATCAAACCGGTGAGTTTCGATTCCTTGGGTCGAATCCCAGATCCGGACTGATTGATCGTCGCTGCCAGTCGCCAGGAATCGGCCGGTCGAACTCCAGGCCGCGCAATTTACTCCAGCCAAATGACCAGAGTATCGATGGACTTCTTTGAGAGTGCTGGGATCATGAATAGAAACACGTCCCTCAGATCCCACGATGGCAACGAGAGAATCTTGCTTCCTACACGCGATCCCCTCTCCTTTCTCGCCAAATTCGAGCGAGGCTCTCTCAGAGCCGTCGACTGAATTCCAGAGTCGAATAATGGAATCAGTGCCCGCACTGACGACCACCTCTGCACCCGCAATCCAATCACAAGCGGTCGCCCATGGCTCATGACCAGGAAGTGACAAGGTTTTGACTTGAGACTCAACATCCCAGAGGTGGATGTGACCATCACAGCAAGCAGCGGCCAGCTTTGTGCCGTCCAACGAGAATGCCAAATTGTGGATCGACTCTTCGTGGAGTAGGCGACCAACCACGAGCCCATCAGACTCGCGCCAGAGCGTTACGTTTCCACCACTCCCGGCCGTCGCGATAAGTCCTTTCGGTTCGTTGTAGACAAGGGTTTGTAGGATAGGGACGTGTTGGGAGCTATCACTCCAAACATCGTTGCCGTTTTCCAGGTCAATGCAATGCACTAAGCCCGCAGCCGTCCCTATGGCAAGACTTTTTCCGCCTGACAAAATTGACGCACTGCCCGATGCATCCGAAATAGTGCCAGTGAATGTAGCCAAATAATGTGAAGGCAATGAGGATAGCTGTGGGATCCAGCGACCATTTTCGTTGTGGCTCTCATGACGATAGTCCGTGCGAGTTTGATGGGGATTTGTCAATTTATCACTCCACAACGTGCTTTTCATCCTTGGTTAAATTGAAGTGCGAGCCTGCTGGAAGTCCTGCTATTTCAGTGCCATTTTCATCGACATAGCCTGCCACCTCGTCGGCTGTGATTCCATACCGACGTTCAAAAGGCTCACCCCAGTTTTGCATCAGGTGCGAAGTTGTCACAGACTTAGCCCCTTCCCAATTGTCCTCATTTGGCTTCACAAAGAAGTGACTTTCTGGCGAGCCAGAGCCACCTAGCTTTCGGATCGGCTCGAAGCGTGCTCCCTCAGCCGCCAGCCACGTGATGGCATCAAAAGCCTCGTGATGCTTGCCCTTCTGATCAGAATCGGGGTCAGCCACACCCAAAGTAGCAATTCGTGAGGCAAAGCTTGCGCCTTCCTGTTTGTGGGTGGAAGAGTAGACGTAGCCCTCTCGACCGCCAACCGCCTCCTCTTTAGAAGCACGGAAGCCATCCCGGGTCTTGATGTCTCCAGCAACGTTGTGAGTGCCATCCTTGATTCTGATGATATAGCCGACACCACTGTCAGCGAATTGAGTCAGAAATTCCCATTTAGCTGCATCAGCCCCAACTGCAACATTAACGAGGAATGGGTCTATGAGACCTACGTCAGGATTATCCTTTAGAAGATTTCGGTTTGCTGGCTTAGCTGCTGTGCTCAAAGCTTCCCAGTATTCTCGGTCTGGATTTGTCGCGACTGTGATTGCTGCCGGCATCCTTAATTGTTCTTTTGCTTTCTTGACAAAATCACTCTTCTTCTGGCCCCATTTGGTTGACGCGGGCAATGAGTTTTGGAAGTTAAGGTCTGTGTCAGTAAAACCAACAGCAGAGACTGCATTGCCGATTGGTCTAACCAAAGTTGTATATGCAGCAATGGCATCCTCATAGTTAGCCGCTGCCTCTCGAGATCGGGCCAAAAACTTCTTGCCTTCCGCGATCTTGGAGTCGAAAATGTGCCCGACAGCATCTCCATCAGGTACTTCCAGACCAGCGGGCGGTTCGAATGACTTGCGCTGGACGGTCCTATGGTCAGGGCGGGACATATCCGAGACCAACTGCAATGGCTCTTCCTCTTCAGGAAGCCCCTCGCGTTGGAGAAGCTCCTCTTCTTCCGGAATGCCTTCTCGTTGGAGAAGCTCCTCCTCCTCGGGAATGCCCTCACGCTGGAGCAACTCCTCTTCTTCAGGAATTCCTTCGCGCTGGAGTAGCTCCTCCTCTTCAGGAATGCCCTCACGTTGCAGAAGTTCCTCCTCTTCAGGAATACCTTCGCGCTGAAGAAGTTCTTCCTCCTCAGGGATACCCTCGCGCTGGAGCAACTCCTCTTCTTCCGGAATCCCTTCGCGTTGTATGGGTTCCTCCTCTTCAGGAATACCCTCGCGCTGGAGTAGTTCTTCCTCTTCAGGGATTCCTTCGCGTTGGAGGAGTTCCTCTTCTTCAGGAATCCCTTCGCGTTGTATGGGCTCCTCCTCTTCGGGGATACCCTCGCGTTGGAGGAGTTCCTCCTCTTCAGGAATGCCCTCGCGCTGGAGCAACTCCTCCTCTTCTGGGATGCCTTCTCGCTGAATGGGGCCATCCATCATTCGCGCACGGGCCGACGTGACGTCATTCATGGCCGACGTTGCGGAGAGGGCACGGGCGCCCATGATGTCGGCTTCGGTTTCCAGAGAATCGTCGTCGTTGATCTTGGCGCCACGCAGTTGGCGGGTGGGTTGGACTCGGCCTTGGGCTTGTTGGACGACGTGCCAAGCTTCATGGGGCAGGTGTCGCTCTTGGCCGGGGGCGACGTGGATGTTGGAGCCTTGGGCGTAGGCGAGGGCGCGGACTTGGGCAGGGGCGGGCGAATTGTAGTGCACCCGGACGTCGTCCATCGACATGCCGGAAAGGTTCTCAATTCCGGATTTCAGGTTGTCGGGCAAGCCGGTTCGGTTGGGGGCGGCATCGCTTTCGCTCGCTGCGCCTAGCTGCCTCTGGATCGGGCTTCGCTGGACCGTTGGGGCACTGTCGCCCCGAGGAGTCGCCGCGAGAGCAACCATCACGGCGGTCGCCCAGGCTTGGGCGGCTTCGGCGTCGGTCTTGTTTTCGAGATCGACGTCGACATCGACTTCGAACATGGTCGTGACCGGGGGCGCGTCCACCATCGTGCGGCGCAAAATCAGCACCATTTCGAGGGCAATGGCGTTCAGGCGGTCGTATTCGGCTTCGGAAACTGGGCCCGATTCCGAGATGGCGTTGATGGCGACGGTGCCAATGGAGATGCCCGCCTCGATGCGTGAACCGGCGAGGATGTTCTGCTCAACTTCGCGCGCTTCGCGCTCGAGGGCATCACCGCCATCGGGCGTGTACATGTGAAGTCCCTGCGACTGTTGGACCACGTGGGTGAGCTCGTGGCCGAGGAGGCTCTGGCCCTGGGTGTTTCCGGGCTGGTATTGGCCTTCGCCAAAGAAGATATCGGAGCCAATCGTGAATGCGCGGGCATTGAGGTTTCGGGCGGCATCGACAGCGGGGGGGCCGGTGTGGATGCGCGCATCGGAGAAGTCGTAGCCCAGGCTCGGGGCCAGATTGCTCCGGACATCGGTCCCCGGTTGCGAGCCTGCGCTCTGGGAAAGAAGGTCCCGGTGCAGGGCGGTGGCATTGACTTCGGCCTCGGGGCCATCGCCCGAGCGCTGAACCGACTCCTTATCCTCGCTGATCACCCAAGGCAACCAACTGTGGCTCCACATCTTGGTGCCCTTGATCGAGGGCGGCACTTCGGGCGGTTTGCGCCGGAAGATGATCGGCTGGAAGGTCGAAACCGCTCGCTCCTGAGGGCCCTGGACTTCACCGGCCTGAATCTGACCCGCAACCTGGGCGTTGGCGAGCAGCCGCTGGGCTTGGCGGCGTTGCTTTCTGGTTTTGCGATGGCTCTTGTGGGTTGGGCCAAGCGAGGGCAGCGGAGTACCACCCGTGAGCGAAATCATCTGAAAGGCGGCATCCCACGCTTGCTCCGCTTGGTCGGCAAACCAGGTCCCGCGCGTCGAACCGATGAGGACTTTTGCCTTGGGAAGTTGGGCTTGGTCCTTGCCAAACCACTTGTGCTCGGATTTCCACCACTTCGTCAGCCGGTCTTCGGCGGCTTTCTGGTCGCGGGCGGAGCGGTCGTCCTTCTTGCCGCCAAAGACGCCTTTGACCGAATTCCACGCTCCCGAGATTCCTTTCGCCCCGCTACTTGCGTAGGCACCTCGGTGGATGGGGATACGCGATTTGAACCACGCCTCTTGCTCGCGCTCGGTGCGACTGAACCAGGATTCGTAAGTATTGCCCGCGGCATCAGATACGCCACTGAGGTCGGCGGAGTTGGCCTTGACCCATTGCCGCCAAGCCATGATTCCGCTCGGCGTGAAGGTGGGATTCGGGCGTTCGGTCTGGCTGCCCAAGATAATGGCAGCTTCGGCTTGGCGCTGATCAGACCAGCCGAGCATCTTCTGGTGCAGTTCGTACGACAGGTTGCTGAACGAGCCCTGGACCTTCGAACGGAGGATATCGTAATCCTCTTGGGTCGCTTCTTGGGCCGCGCGTTCGGCGGGGTCGCGACTCATCAGAAAGTCGCCAACCTTCACGAATGGCTTGGCGATGAATGCGCCGATCTTCTTCGCGGTCCCGACCAGGTTCACCACCATCGATGGATTCAGAATCATCGAGATGCCGGTTAGGGCCAAACCGATGCCACTCAAGACCGGTGCGGCCGGGGGGGCGACAAAAAAGCTGATGGCGGAGGCGACACCAAAGACAGTGGCCGCAACGCCGATCCACTTGGCCCATTTGGCCATGGTTGAGCTGACGCCTTTGGCTTCGTCACCGACCTCACGGCGGCGGAGCCACGCCATGAAGGTGGCAAAGTCGCCTTCCTTTTCTCCAATGAAGCGATCGCCGAGGTTGGTGCCCTCGATCTGGGCGGCAAGGCCGGGATTCTTGGCGAGGGCCTTGCTGAGGGTCTCTTCGCTGTAGGGGTCTTCCGACTTTCCGATTTTGGAGAGCGTGGTGGTCGCGAGGTCCACGAGTTCGAGGCCACCCCCGATGATGTCGAGGATGGCGCCGAGTTTGTCACCAATCAGAGGAATTGGTTTGAAGACGTTGGCAAGCTTGGAGATGTACTTGGCGACGAACTGGCGAGCAGAATCCAGCTTCTGGACGAACCCGAGGATAGTGCCGACAAAGGAGAGCTTCTTGCCTGCTTTGCCGACGGCTTCAGTCACGGGGTTGTAGGTTTGGTAGTAGGCGTTGATGCTCTTCGCGGTCTTGTCAAAGATCGGTTTGATCTTGCCGACTGGGGTCGTGTAGCTGTTGTCTTGGCTCCAGAGGGCAAACTGGATTTCGCGTTCGGTCAGCCAGCGCGTGAAGGTCTCGTTGTAGGAATTCGTCCATTGCTCGTGCGCAGCGAGGGCTTTGTCGAACTTGGCCGCGCTCTTGCCGAGGAAATCCTTCTTCAGGGATTCCAGCCGGAGCTTGCGGGTTCTCGCCTCTTCGTTCAGGCGCAGGTTCCACTCGCCGCCTTTTGCCCGGAGGTCGACCATTTTTGCGTTCGACCATTTGTCCCAATCGGGGCCACGTTCCACACCTTGCTGCTCTTTTTCGGCCGCATCCGACCATAGGAACAGCTCCTGGACAACGCCTTGATCCCATTTGTCGCGCCAGGCTTCGCGGCTTTGGTTGAAGTCGCGGATGGTCTTTTCCGCTTCGGCGGCAGTTTTCGAGAGCCCCTGCGATCGGTCACCGCCAAGGTCATGGCCCTGAGAAGCCCAGGCTTCGGCGAGCCGGGAAATGTAGACGTCGCCATCGTGCCCTGCACCTTGCAGGTTCAAGGTGTGGTCATTGAGATCGGTTTGAGAGCTGACGTACTCTTTGTGCTTCGCGAGTGACTTGCTCATCTCGCTTGGCGAGAGGTTGGCAATGCTGTTGTACGTGCCTTCCAGCAGCGAGCCGCTGAGGTCGCCGATGTTGCGGCCAATCGCCAATCCGCGGAAGAGGTATTGCGGGGCATCAGCGATCGCGTCCTCGGTGCCGACCATGCGAAGGTAGGTGGGACCCTTGGGGGCGACGACGGCCTGGCTGCCGATGAGGGAGATGAAAAGGCTGGGCTTCAGCTCCTTTTTCATCTTCTGGGCGACGAATTTGAGGGCTCCAACGGTGATGAGCGACCCTTGCGAGTGGCCCACGATATGCATGTTTTGGTTGACCGAGATGAGGCCAGCGGCCGTGAGCGCAGCTGGATTGCTGAGGCTCCCCGATTCGTCGCCCAAAGCTTGCATTCCGTCGGCAGCACCACCGGTTAACTTGCCGAGCGCCCCGGGATCGTCGCCCATGCTGCTCTTGTTGTAGATTCCCACGACCGGGCGCCCAAACTCAGCGGCAAGCTCTTGCGCATGCTTTTGGTGATCTACCCAAGAATTGAGGATGCCGTTGATGAAGATCAACGGATTGCTGGAGAGCAGTTTGTGCCTTTGGCCTTGGTCATTTCCCGAGCCGTCAGGGGCATGGGGACCGGAGAAAGAGCCATCGGAAGGCGCCGGGATCTTGTCGAAGATCTCGATATCGGGAAACTTGGCGCTCGTTTTCTTGGCAAGAGCTTGCGCGCCTTGGCCAACGGAGCCGATGGCAGGGGGTTTAGGCGGCAAAGAGGCCACCCACAACAAACTCAGCGGAGCCTATTCGGGTCCGCTGAGTCTTTTGTTGATTTTGCTGATCTGTTCGATCCATTTGTGGCGCTCCCGATGCTCCAGGTTCATGATGTCATCGAGGGGCCAGTGGAAGTGATAGGCGATGTACGCTACTTCCTCGTAAAGTGCTTTCGAGGAGTAGCGCGCTATCCTTCCCCCGCCGATTCTCCATCACCTGCTTCTTCTTCGACCTCTACTTCGTTTATTTTCCTATAGAAATCTTGGAGAAACGCCAAGTCGGCGGAAAAAAGGTTTTCCACCACGCCAGTGTCGATGTTGTCGACATCGCCAAGTTTGGTGATGACTCGGGCAAGAAGAATGATCACGAGGTAGGCCTGGTTGGCCCGGACTCGGGGGTCGCGCAGGGGCGCAATCTCATCTAGTGCCGTCGCGAGTCGCATTCGGCCCTTTCGGTGCAAACCACCGTCGGGCGAGACGTACCCGCGCGGCAGGGTGAACTCAAATTCAGTCTGAAGTCCACCCTTGCTCGTCGCTTTATTCATCTAGTTGCCTTACTGCTGCCTTTCGAGGCCTTCGTGCGCGATTTCGAGTTCTTCGATCGCGATTTCGTTCTTGGTTGCGTCAAGGGCCGGTCCCTTGAACTTGCACGGCCAGCCGTTGCGGAACGTGTACTTGGCAATTGCCTTTCCATCAGGCGAGTAGAGGGTGATCGAACCGTTCTTGCGGTTTGCTTCGACTTGGCCCTTCTCGATCTTGTCTCGCCATTCGTGGAGCTTCTTGTCATCGGTAATGCCGCGGCGGAACGTGATGTTCGACCACTTCAAAGCGCCCGGGACCTTGTGGACGACGATGTTGCCGCCCTTGCCGGTCACGCGGTGCTCGATGACTTCAGTCTCCGAGTCGAGGCCCGTGACTTCCTTGAAAATTCCTTCCGTGATACCGTCGATTTCGAGATACCACCTAAGTGCGCCTACGCCTTCTGCCATTTTTCTGTTTCTCCTTAACTAGGTTCAGGAGCTAAGGGGCGAACCCCTTAGCCTTCTGAGACGGCTCCACCACCGGCCCATTGGCCGATGCGGACGATGACAAATTCTGCCGGCTTGACCGGGTTGACGCCGATCTCGACATAGAGGCGACCTTGGTCGATCATCTCTTGCGGGTTGGTTTCGCGGTCGCACTTCACATAGAAGGCTTCTTCAGGAACCGATCCGAACAGCATGCCCTCTCGCCATTGGACGAGTAGGAACGAGCTCAAAGTGCGGCGGACGCGACCCCAAAGGTCTTCGTCGTTCGGTTCGAATACCACCCACTGCAGTCCGCGCTCCATCGATCGCTCGAGGAAGTTGAACAGGTTGCGCACGTTGACGTACTTCCAGCTCGGGTTACCGACGGTCGCGAGCGTTCGAGCGCCCCAGACCTTGATGCCGACGCCGGGGAAGGCACGAATGGCGTTGATGCCGTTCGGGTTCAGGATTTCCTGTTCCGACTTCGTGATGTCGTATTCCAGAGCGACTGCACCCATGAGGCCTTCGTTGGCCGGGGCCTTGTGGACGCCGCGCTGAACGGCGGTTCGAGCCCAGACACCGGCGATGTGGCCGGATGGCGGGCAATAGGTCTGGAATCGCTTGCCACCGGGTCGGTTGACCTGGTCGATGACCTTGATCCAGGGGTAGTAGATGGCCGCCTGGCCGCGCTCGCAAGTGAACGGCGCGTTCAGGACGGTGTCGCGGACTTCCTGGGGATTCAAGCCGGGGATCGGGTCAAGGATCGCCATTCGATCGCCCATTCGCTCGCAGTAGGAGATCAGCAGGGCTTGCGCGCCGATGATTTCTTCTACTCGCTTCTCGTCGAGAACGAGAACTTCGGGACCGAGGTCGGCACCGTCGAGTTGCTCGCGCTTCCAAACTCCGGCCATGAGGTCGGGGATGGCGATGAAGTTGATGTCATCGACAACAGACAGACCGAGCAAGCCAGATCGCTTCGACTCGTCGCCGATGAACTCGTTGGCCTGGACCTTGGCGAGTTCGCTGCTGAGCGGGAGGGCCAGCGCGTTGGCACCAGCGGTCGCGCCACCTGCGAGATTGAAGACACCAGCATCGGGGCGAGCGGCATCGTTCGAGACTTGGACTTGGACGACGGTCGAACCCTTCAGTTGGTCGGCCACGGCCTTCTTGATCGAAGCGGCATCAGCCTTTTCGGTCTTGAATGTGTCGCTCTTGTCGCCGTGGGTGGCGGTGAAGCTGAAACCATCACCATCGTGCTTGATTTCGACCTTCACGGCGTTGCCGGCGGTGCCGGACTCGAGAGCCTTGACGGTAAGACCGCTGATGGCGAGCGAGGCAGCCTTGGTTTCGGATGCTCCAGTCGTCTTCGTGCTCAGGGCGTCGAGGTCTTGCTGTCGGGCGACGCGGACCACGTATGCCTTCGATCCGCCGTTGTCGAAGAATCCTCGAACGGCGTAGGCCAGGTAAGTGCCCTCGATGTAGGGCGAGTTGTCCTGGGGAATCTTGTATTCGCGGACCAAGTCGCTGAAGGTCTTGACCTTCTTGGCACCAGTGGGTCCGCTCTTGCGGATGAAGTCACCGGCGAAATCGATCAGGGTCTTTCGGCTCGCTCGCTTCGCGCTGAGGAGCTCAACGGTGCTCTTGCCGTATTCGTGGGAAAGGGCGCCAAGGATGGCCTCGTCCTCTTCGCCAAAAACGCGGACAAAGTCCGACCAGCTCGTGATAAACACGGGCTTGTTGAATTCGCCACTCTTGGCGTATCCGATGAAGGCAGCGGTGCTGACTCCAACTCCTTCGATGGGTTTACTTCCGGCGTCGATTTCTTCAACGAAAACTCCGGGTGCTAAGTACTCAGGCATGCTTCATCCTCCGATATTCCACGTTAGTGGGCAATCCCATTATAGCCACCAGGTTTGCCGACCTTTGCGGGAAAGCCTCGAATTCTTTTAGGGAGTTTTTCCGGACTTGCCACTTTCAGTCCAACCTTTGCCCGGCAAAAGGACTTCCAGCTTGTTCTCACCTGGCTCGAGGCCCGAGATTAGGTAGTTGCCTTCGCCATCGGAGATGGCCTCGTGAGTACCAATTCGAACCTGAGTGAAGGCGGCGGGCGAACCGTCGGCGCGCTTGATCTGGCCCGAGACTTGGACGAGGACCTTGCGGCTGCCCGCTTCGGAGACCGGTGAGGAGCCGCCGACCTTCTTGGGCCGGGACAGACCGATTCCAAGTGGCACCAGAAGATCGGATCGACCGGGCGGGGGGACCTGGCTCGTGGACTCGGCGGGATCATAGCCAGGGGCGGAGACGAGAACCTTTTTGACGCCCGGCGACAGGTTCTCTACCGAGAAGAATCCGCGGGCATCGGTGAGGGTTGACTTCGTAACCCCATCGACCTCAACTTTGGCTCCGGCCAGAGGCGCGCCGGTGTCGGCGTCGGTGACGATACCGGCGACCGAAACGCGGAGGGAGCGGAGGGCGATGTTTCGATTCGCCCCGTCTTGGTCCAAACCTTGGCCGACGCCAATGAGGATCTCGCGGACCAGCCGGACGAGACGCGACTCGGCGAAGCGCCAGGTGACATTGACCACCACCGAGAGCGAAGCGCGCATAGGCTGACCGAGAGCGACCCAGAGCGAGGGCGCGGCCTCATCGGTGGGCTGGGCAACCACGATCCGGATTTCTTCGACTTGGTCCTGGACGGCGGAGGGAATCTGGGCATGAGTCAGGACCGGGTTGCGAAGCAGGAGCCCGAGCGCGGCGGCCAGGATTGCGTGCTCTTCCGAGGAACTTGGCGCGTGGGCGGTGAGCAGGTACCTCAACTCGATGAGCGTGGGCGCTTGGCCGACGAGGGCCCCTTGGTCGCCGGGTTGCCGGACCAACTCGCGCCCTTGGGCGCGAAGGGCCACATTCTCCAGCACACCGTGGAGGTAGAGATTGAGCCTTCGGGTTTTGGAGGCTTCCGAGGTGGGGGGGCCGAAGCTGACTTCGACCGGTTTGCCGGTGGCCTTGCCGACGGAATCCCCCAATAGGGAGCCTATGACTTCATCGACGTGCTCAATCATGGGTTGCCTCTTAACCCTGCCACTTTACCGCTCTTTCGGTCTACCGACTCGCTTGGATGGCGGCATCGAGACGACGGAGCTCGTCCAACAGGTTCGAGAACTGCTCTGGGGTGAGGGCCTGTGAGCCATCACTCAGGGCGTGCTTGGGATCGGGGTGCATCTCCACCATAATGCCGTCGGCACCGGTCACCAGGGCTGCCTTTGCCATCGGCCCGACGTAGCGAGCGACGCCAGTGCCGTGCGAAGGGTCCACGATGACGGGGAGGTGACTGACTTCCTTGAGGACGGGGACCACCGCCAGGTCCAGGGTGTTGCGAGCATAGGTCCGATCAAGGGGGACGATGCCGCGCTCGCAAAGCATGACGTTCGGGTTGCCTTGGCTGAGCACGTACTCGGCGGCGAGCAAAAACTCATCGACGGTGGCCGAGGGACCGCGCTTTAGGAAGATCGGCTTCATGCTCCGGCCCGCCTCGATGAGAAGGGGGAAGTTTTGCATCGACCGGGCACCGATCTGGAGAATGTCCACGTGGCTCGCGACCAACTCCACCTTGTCCGGGCTCATGACTTCGGAGATGGTGACCATCCCAAGCTCGTCGCCCACCTGCTGCATGATCTTGAGGCCGGGCTCCTGGAGGCCCTGGAATGCATAGGGCGAGGTCCGGGGCTTGTAAGCGCCGCCGCGCAGGATTTGGGCTCCCGCGCTCTTCACGAGTTGACCGCTGAGGAGAAACTGCTCGTAGGATTCGACCGAGCAGGGGCCGCCCATCACAATGAATTCGGGGCCGCCGATCTTGACGCCTTTGACCTCAATGATGGTGCTTTCGCGCTTGAATTCTCGGCTGGCAAGCTTGTAGGGTCGGCTGGTCTGCGTGACGACGCTGACGCCTTCCATCGAGCCGATGATGCCTTCGAGGTTGGAGCGCTGGTCGCTGTTCAGCGAGGCGGGGATTCCAATGGCGACCCGATCTTCGCCCGGCAGGACCAAGGGCTCGAATCCCTGTTCCCGAATCAACCCGGCAACCGCATCAATCTGTTGTAGCGTTGCCCCCAACTGCATCACGATAATCATCGGGCGGGAGACTACCCCGACGAGGATCGTGTGTCATCGGCGATGGGGGCTTCTTTGCGCCATTCACCACGAGCAAGGCGATCGAGAACTGCGGCGGATGGCTCCGACGCCTTGGCGCCCCGAAGGACTGCGAGGGCCTCGCGCAATCGGGCCAAGAACCGACCGCAACGGCCGCATCGGGCCGCATGAGACAGCGCATACCAGCGACCGAGACCGCGGGCGGAACCGTCGGCAGTTTGTTGGAGCAAGGTCTCCATGTGTTGGCAGGGAGGCCCTTCTTGAGAGTGATCGTGTTTCAACATGACTATTCTTCGCTTAGGTGAACGAGGCGTGAACGCAAAATCTTTCGAGCCCGGAAGAGCCTGGTCCGGAGGGTGGGCTGGGGTATTCCCAGGGCTTCGGCGGCTTCATCGTAAGGCATCTCTTCGACGTCGCATAGGGTGATCGCAAGGCGGTAGTCCTCGGGAAGCTTGTCGACTTCTTCGAGGATGTTGGACCCCACAGATTTCCAGGCGATTTCTTCCCAAAACCCCTCGTCGCTCGGCTCGGCCAGGTCATCAACCGCGATCTCGGGTCGGCTGGCTTTTTTGCGAACCTGGCCCAAGTATTCGGTGCGGAGGATTCGGATCAGCCAACTGCGAGGAAACCTTCCGTCGAACTCAGGCCAGGCTCGGGCGGCGAGGAAAAGCGCTTGTCCGACCAGGTCTTCGGCGTCTGACTCGTTGAAAGCCAAGCGCTTGGCGACCCGATAGAGGACGGGAAGCTCGGCCAGGGCGACCGTTTCAAAGTCCGGCTTTGCCCGTGCCGTTGGTCGAGAGAAAAGCTTCACTTGTTCGCAGTTTGCCTCAAGAGTTGTTTCACTTTGCTGTTCATGCCAACCGTAATGCGCGGCCTCTCTGATCTGTTTCAGGAATTTTTCGCCTGACTAAGATCGGACCGGAGGATAGATGCGCTCGGGTAACCTTCCTAATTGCGTCATGAGTGAACTTCTCCAGATTGGTAGCGCCAACGAGCGGCCCCGACCGCCGCGACCCGAAGACCTGACTCTTCGCTTCAGCGAGAAGGCAGTCCAGGAACTGGAAACCCTCAAAACGCACTACGCTGACCTCAAATCCTGCATTCTTCCTGCTCTCTGGCTGGCCCAGCGCGAGTACGGCGGCTTCCTTTCCGGCGAAGCGATTGCCGAGGTTGCGGTCCGACTCCAACGAAGCTACGTCGAGGTCGAGGGTGTGGCCACGTTCTACACCATGTACAACACGGCCCACAAGCCGGGCAAGCACAAGATCGAACTTTGCACCTGCCTCAGCTGCCACGTTTGCGGCGCCTATCGCATTCGCGATTATGTGAAGCAGAAGCTCGGCATCGGCCACGGTGAGACCACCGAAGACGGACTCTTTACCTTTGAAGAAGTCGAGTGCCTGGATGCTTGCGACCGAGCCCCCGTGCTCCAGGTCGGGGATGAGTATGTCGGTCCGGTCGATGAAGCCGGTATGGATGCCCTGATCGCCAAGCTCCGCGCCACCGATGAATCAACGGTCGTGAAGATGGCGGACGAGCTGTTCCGAGTCCACCTTCGCGACGCCGAGAAAGCCTAAGCAGCGGCGCGGCGGCTAGAATGGGCGATATGTTTTCGCTTGTTGGTAAGCACGCGGTCATTTCTGGTGGGGCTTCGGGGATTGGAGAATCCATCGCGCGTGCCTTTGTGGAGGCTGGTGCCCGCGTCACCATTCTTGACCGAGACCAGGCTCAGGGGACCTCGGTCGCGGTCTCAGTCGGCGCTCAGTTTGTGGCTTGCGATGTTGCCGACCTGGATTCGTGCGTTGCCGCCGGGACCGCGGCGGGCGAAGCTGAAATTCTTGTCAACTGCGCTGGCGTGGGCCACGTCGGCAATGTTCTCACGACGACCGATGCCGAACTCGACCGCCTGATTGGTGTGAACGTGAAAGGCGTTCTCCACCTTACTCAGCAGTTTCTGCCTGCCATGGTTTCGCGTGGAGCCGGGTCGGTGGTGAACATCGCCTCAATCGGCGGCATTGTTGGAATTCGAGACCGGCTGGGATACTGTGCGACCAAGTTTGCCGTGGTCGGCATTACCAAGTGTTGCGCCCTGGACTATGCCGAAACGGGCGTTCGGTTCAACTGCATTTGCCCCGGTCGGGTCGAGACGCCCTTTGTGCAGGCGCGCTTGGCCGAATATCCCGACCCCGAAGCGGCGCGACGCGAGATGTCGGCGACCCAGGCGATTGGCCGCATGGGGACCCCCCACGAGATCGCGGCGGCGGCCCTCTATCTGGCGGCGGATGAATCGGCATTTGTCACGGGCAGCAGTTTGATCATCGATGGCGGTTGGACCGCAGGCAAATAGCCATAAGTTGCGTACAATGTCGGGCATGAAATCTATCGTTTTGATCTCTTGCCTGGTGATGACCAGTGCCATGGCCCATGCATCGGCGGAGCGCCTGGTGTGGGGCTTCCTGGTAAAGGGTACGGCGACACGGCCGGACAACGCCACGGTAGAGCGGATGCAGACGGCCCACATCGACAACTTCAAGAGGCTATTCGGGCTCGGCAAGCTGTTGACGGCGGGACCGGTGCAGGACCCCACTACAGTGCGACGCGGCATCGTGATCCTAACGCCAGGGAAGCCCGCCGAACTGAAGGAGAGGTTCTTGCCCGATCCTTACGTTCAGAGCGGCCTCATGAACTTGGTGCTGACCGAGGTCGATGTCCAATTTGGCAAGATCCAGACTTCGGGGATTGACCCGGACGGAATCGTTGAGAATCGCCTGGTCATCTTTGTGCGCAAAGAGGGGTCTCGGTCGCGACGCCGGGAGCACCTGAACTGCCTGCGCAAGAACGGGGCCGGGGCTAACCTGGCATTTCTTGCCACGGCGCGAAAGCAGGCGGATTTCGATTCGGTCGCCCTCTTCCGGGGAACCGATGATGCCCAGATCGAGGCCCTTCTGGCGAAGGACCCCGCCGTGGCATCGGGCGATCTTACGGTGGTGAAGATGCCTCAGTGGCTCTCGAAGGGCATCTTGGGCGGTTAGGCCAGAGCCCAACGGAGGCCACGCTGGACTAAAGTCTGCCATTGCGGATGGGCCATGGCAGCGGGGAAGTGTCCCAGCGAGATGTAGAAGATCTTGCCGGCGCCTTCGCTGCGAGTCCAGGCGACAGGGATCGGGGCAGGTTCTTCGCCTTCGGGCGTGTAGCTGTTGGTCTGGGCAAGCAAGTGCACGTTCGCGGGATCATAGTCGGCGAACAGATAGAGTTCGTCGTGGATGGTGAACGGCTCGACTCCCTTGGTGATCTCGTGATCGCCATCGACGAATTCCACCTCGATATCGAGTGGCGCGGGATGAGTGCGGAACTTGCCCCCGATAGCGCGGACCCACTCAGCGTTGCTGGTGAAAGAATCGCTGGCGCAGTGGATGCCGATAATAGCGCCACCGTTTCGGACGAACTCCAGGAGGGCAGCAACATCTTCGCCATGGCCTTCGCCGGTGGTGAAGAGGATCACCGCCTTGTGCTGAGCGAGCTTTTCGGCGGAGATTGCCGAGTAGTTGCCCTCGGCGTCGCCGTCATCGGGGTGGAAGATTCCGTGCACTTCCAGCTCAAGACCGAGTGCATCGGTGACCGACTGGAAGTGCTGGATGGTGGGTTCGATGTGATGGAACGGATGGGGGCATCCGCCGACGAGAAGGACAGGGCTTGTTGGCATAGGGTTCGGTTTCAGGCGTTTACGGAGTTGCGGGTGGCGAACTTATTCCAGCCCTGGAGGACGAGCTGCTCGTTGGGGTGTTGATTCCCGTCTTCCACGCGGTCATCGCCGGCGTGAAGCTGAACGAGGACGGTCTTGCGGGTGGCGGCAGATCGGTTGGGCATGGAACCGTGGATCGTGAGATAGTTGAAGAACACAACGTCACCCGGCTCGGCTTCGAGCGGGGTCGCATTCTCCAGGGGGTACTGGGCGAGCAATTCGGATTCCTTGTTTCCAGACGTGCCCCCGACTCGGCCGACCTTGTGGGAGCCTGGGTAGACCCGGAGGCAGCCCATCTCGTCGGTGGCGTTGGAGACATGGACGATGCCCGCCATCATGGTGTCATTGATGGTGGGGAAGTACTCCCAGTCCTGGTGCATCGGGAAGGGCGCGCCTTTCTCCGGTGGCTTTTGGAAGAGCTTGGTGTGGTGCAGGATGATGTCTTCGCCGAGGATGCTGCTGGCGGCAGCCAGGAATTTTGCGTGGAGCAGGGCGCGGAGCCAGACGGCCGAGTATTGCTGGACGTTGTGGGTGTGGAGCACGACGAGCTTTTGGGCCCCGAGACGGTCCATCTCTGGCCCGGCCCAGGTGGCGTTGTTCGACTCGCCGGTGGCGGTGATCTGGTCGATGATCCGGTCGAAATCGGCCTCGAGGGCGGCGACTTCTTCGGCGTTGAAGACGGCTTTGGTGATGTAGTAGCCATCGCGGTCAAAGGCTTCGCGAATCGGGTTGGCGGACATGCTCCTACTATGGGCCAATTCAGGTGCTCTTTGCCAAGAGCTCTTTGGGGGCGCTAAAATATTTTGGGTCGAACTGTCGAAAGTCTCGACTGCCGTTCGACTAGATGGCGAGGAAGGCGATTGGCTCGCCTCGTTGGAGACGATATGAAGTTCTTAGTTGCGATTCACCACCCGGCCGACTACGACGGGTCTTTGGAGCCGGAGCAGATGGGTCTGGACATTGATGCCTTGAATGACGAGATGGTGGCCGCCGGTGTCCGCGTCTTTGTCGGTGGCCTGCAGAAGTCAGGCACGGCGAAGTCGTTGCGAACGCAAGGCGACGGCGAGTTGCTGGTCACCGACGGGCCGTATTTGGAGACGAAGGAGCACATTGGTGGGCTCTGGGTGCTTGAGTGTGCGGACATGGACGAGGCGTTGGAATGGGGCCGAAAGGCAGTTCGCGCCTGTCGGGTCCCGGTCGAAGTGCGGGCATTCTATTGAGTTGTTGCTAGAATAGGGGTGGCGGAGGACGCTGGTCAAGAATGGCGAAGTTGGATCACCACCCATTATCAAAGCGCTGCGCAGTAGCTACTGTTCTTGTCCTGCTCTCGGTATTGGCGGCAGCCGGGATTGGTTGCTTTCTCGACGTGCCTGGGGATAATGCCAAAGTAGTCGGTTAACCATTCGCTTTGCTAAGGTCTTTGCTGCTGGCCTATTCCATTGGCAATTTGCTGGTTCCGTTTGGATTAGCAGATGATCGAGAACCTGTCCGTCGCACTCTGAAAATCTGGGGTTTGTCGCTGTTGGTTTCGGCGGTTGTATGGCTGGGACCGCTATTGCTTGCACCCAGCCTTGGCTGGACTCCCAACAACTGTTCATCACTCTCAATAGCGATCATGCTAGTGCCTACAATCATCAAGCCCTTTGTGGATGGGTTGCGGAGCATCGCTGGAAAGAAGGCAACTTTGAACGCCGATGGGACTGAGTCGGGTGGTCATTCTAAGGGGGTATCTTGAGCTATGGAGCAGGTCATGACGGTCGAGGAAGTTCACGATCAGTTCGACTCCGAGTGGATCCTTCTCGCGGATCCGGAGGTTGACGAGTTCGGCCGAGTGCTGGGAGGCAAGGTGGTAGCGCACAGCAAGGACCGAGACGAAGTGTATCGCAAGGATATTGAACTCAAACTAAAGAGCTCGGCAACATTCTATACGGGCAAGATTTCGTCGGATACAATAATTATTCTATGAGCTTTTCGTTCGACCTCGGCCAAGGTCTGATCCTTGTTGATGCCCGAGTCGTTGGCCCTGTCGGCGTGAGGCAAATCAGGTTGGCACTGGATACAGGAGCTACCTCTACCCTAATTAATGTCGAAAAGCTTCTTGCTTTGGGCTATGATCCCGCTGATTCTCAGGACCGTGCTCGAATCGTGACTGGGAGCGGAGTTGAGAAAGTTGCTCGGGTGAAGATTGACTTCATCTCCGCCCTAGGTCGGGAGCGGTCTGATTTCGCGATTGTGGCGCATACGCTTCCGGCTTCGGCGGGCATCGATGGCCTTCTGGGTTTGGACTTTCTCGGCGAAGGCGTGCTGACCGTGGACTTCAACCGTGGCACGATTAGTTTGGTGTGAACTGCTAATTAGTCGGCAGAGTCGGCCTGTAACTCGAACTGAGACAGGAACTGAGCGATGCTCTTCGTGACTCCACTTCTTTGGGACTCTAGTTCAGCTGGCTTGACGTCTCTGAGGAGTCGGCTTGGGTCCTTCCGTAGCGATTGCATCAGCCTTTGAGATTCGGGGCAGAGGGGTAGCGTGATGCCGCAGAAAGCGTTGGTGTAGCCGCACTTGACGCCAAACTCGTTGGGGACGATGAAGTAGAAGTGCTTTAGTTCGCCTGGGTATTTCTTGGCGAAGGCGCGGGCTTGTCGGAAGATTTGGTTTCGACTGGTGAGGACGTTTAGGTTGATGTCGAACATTCGGCCCGCGTTCTGGCTGATATTGAACTGGTCGCCGATCCACTTAGTTTCTGGCCTTCCTTCGGGGTGAACGACGGGCTTTAGGATTCGGAACGAGTAGCGGCTGCCGAGGGGCTCCAGGCCGACTTCAGATTCTTCGTCGACGTACTGGCTACTGGCCACGAGCATGACCTCCACTTGGTTTTCGCGTAGGTAAGTGAGGTTGAAGGTGTTCTGGAGGGTGAGGATTAGGTCGAGAGATTTGGCCTTGGGACCCTTGATGGTCTCGTCCACCTCGAAAGTGACCTTGTGGGGATCGCCGGGATAGAAGCCGGTGTTGGGCTTCTCGTGGTCGATCTTGGCGAGGGACTTTACGTGGCCGACGTAGACGCCGGTCGCGGTGCCCACGTGGGCTTCGACGGAGACGAAGGCGCGGCCACGCTGGGTTGGTAAGAGCAGGAGGGACACGATGGCGAGCGCGGTCATATGGGTTGGACGTCTGGCGTGGGGCCCCGGCGCGACTTAATTTTCAACTTAATTTTTGGGCGCTCCGGGGGGTGGCGAGCTAATTAAGTTGTGAGGTCATCACACTGGTAGGGACGTTGGGAGTGGGAAATGGCAACCAGGGTTTTGCACTTGAGTGGAATTCGGTTGCGTCTTCACCGCGGGGGCTGATTCTCGGGCTACGGGCACGTCCCTGACAGCGAGCGTCTGGGAGAGTGTAACGAGGACACTGGAGAGTTCATTCGGCCATGGTGGGCAAATGGGATGGATAAGAGAGGACATTAAGCGTAGTCTGTGGAAATGCGGACGTGAGTTAACTGAGTAGTGACGACCATTATTGGCTATGTGGTCTAAAGATGATTCGCCTGGATCCCAGTCTAAACAGGCCATCTTTGCCTTTGTCGTTTTGGCCTTCGGTTGGGCTTGGGGATTTGGCTTCTTGGCCGAGCAGATGAAGTCAAGTCGGCCTGCGCTTGGAGCGGCGATGAGCATGTTGGCCGGGTTCGGGCCAAGCCTCGCGGGCGTGGCGGTTGTTGGCCTCTTCGGTGGCCGGGTGGAGCTGAGGGGTTGGCTTGCCCGTTGCCTTAGATGGCGGATTAGCGGGCTTTGGTATCTGTTGGCGTTTCTGACGCCACCGCTGCTTATGGTGATAGCCCTGGGGCTGCACGTTGCGTTCGGGGGCAAGCTTCCCGACTTTCCCGCCCTGAAGCAGATCCCGTTGGCAATTGCGAACTTTGGGGTAGTTCTATTGGTAGGCGGTCCACTGGGCGAGGAGTTTGGCTGGCGGGGTTACCTTACGCCGGTACTGGTAGCGCGGATGCGGTGGCGGGCGGCTAGTTTGGTGATTGGTGTTGTTTGGGGCGTCTGGCACTTGCCCTTGTTCTTCATGTCCGGCACGGTGCAGTCGCAGATGGCGATAGCGGTCTTCTTGGTCAACATTCTTGCGGGCTCGGTGCTCTTCGGATGGCTCTATGAGCGGACCGGTCCAAGCGTTCTTCCGGCGATGGTGCTCCATACCTCCCTGAATGCATGGGCCGGGATTCTTGCGATCATCCCTACGGAGACATTGTGGCGACCTTATGTGTTTGTGACGGGTCTCTTGCTGCTTGTGGCAGTGATTCTGCTCCTCATTCCAGATAGGCCGATACTGGATGGACGTCAGATTTCGTCGGAAGGTAGCACCAACCCAGCGCGCCAAGCGTAGGCGGCAGCTTGGGTCCGATCTTCCAGGTCTAGCTTAAACAAGATGCTGCTGACGTGCGACTTTACGGTCTTTTCACTAAGGACTAGGCGCTCGGCAATCGCGGCGTTGCTGTTGCCGTGGGCGACCAGGCGCAATACTTCCATCTCACGCTGGCTGAGCTCGGAATGAGGAAGTGCCACCTGGGTTTTCGGGCCGGCGAGGGCGCCAATGACTTGGCTCGCGACCCGGCTATTCAGGGTGGATTCCCCGCACGCGGCCCGGCGCACAGCCGCGACGAGCTCATCGACGGCCACATCTTTCAGGAGGTAGGAAATGACACCACTCTTCAGGGCGCGAATGACCTGGGAGTCATCGTGAAACGAGCTAAGAATGATCACTTGGCTACCCGGGCTTACCTTCTTGATTTCGATGGTGGCCTCGACGCCATCCATGTCGGGCATGATCAA
>JBMOJD010000053.1:0-22768 GCA_049317025.1 Fimbriimonas sp.
CCGCCTTTTCGCTCGAACTGGTTTTGGACAAAGGCCCGCGCTCCCGACAGCCCCATGTGGTGGCCACCCGCTAGGACCAAGCGCAAGGGCCGCTTGTGTGGGCGTTTGCTCCAGACTTCGGCCGTCTCCAGAAGGCCCGCGATGCCGCCGATGGCTTCGGCCCCGGGGGCAATGCCCGGCACCACGCTCATGGCGTCGGCGTATGCCATCAGCACCATCGGCTCTCGGGAGAGGGCGGGGTCGGAGCCGGGCAGGTCGGCGCTGAGGATGGTGCTGTCGCGCTTCAACCACTCTTGCTTGCATTTCAGGGTTGCGGTTTGGCCCCGGCGCGCGCCATCCAAGATCGGAGAGGCCTGGGCGAGGGGCAGATAGAATCGTGGGACATCGATGGGGACGCTACTGTACTTCTGCTCTGCGTCGCCCCGATTCATCTCGGTGGATTCGAGGAAGATGATGGCCTTAGCCCCGAGCTTGGCGGCATTGCGCCAGCGGGACGCCGAGCCGAACTCCAGGATGACAATCGAACCCCGGATATCCTTGCCGCGGAACGTCTCGAGCGAGCCATCTCCGCCGTAGACCAGCGGCCCGCTCACGTCGCACGTTGAGCTCCGCACGAGGTTTGGCCAAAGGGGGAAGAGTGTGAAATCTCGCCCTCCTAGGTTCAGGGTGCCGCGCGCGTCGGGGTCTGGGACGGTGACGGGAAACGTTTGGCGACGGATCCCGGTAACCCCAAGGGCCTTCAGGCGGCTCTCGACATAGTCGAACGTTTTGGCTTCTCCGGACGACCCCGTGAGGCGCGAGCCGAAGCTTGTGACCGACTCGTAGACGCCCTTTATGCGATCGAAACGGACCTGGGGGACGAGGTCGCGGTAGAGCGCTTGAATCTCGGCATCGGTCGGCGAAGCGCTGGCAGTCGCACCAACCAAGGCCAGCACCGCCAGAGCTATGGGACGCCAGATAGAGGGGAGGATCTTCATCGAACCGATTCCTAGGCTATGACGATTCTACAATCATTCGCGTGTCGGGGTTGGGTTATCGGCGGTTTGGGTCATTTTCATCCCCACCATTTGGTGTTGGAGGAATTCTGCGATAGAATGACATGAAGAGGGTACACGGGATATCCTTCCCACTCAAGATCCTAAATCGGGAGGGCAAAAATCACCACTCCAGTCGCTGGTTTGTTCGTCATCTTTGCTGGATCGCTGCTTGCATTGTTTCTGTTTCAAAGCGACACTTCAAGCAGGGCGCAAACATTCGTCGAGTGCTTCCTTGTTCTACCGGCGATCTTGCTTGCAGTGATCTCGCCGCAGTTGTTTGATGTGAATCAACTCATGGATGCGTCGATATTGGCGATCCTATTGACGGTCGCTTGCGGTCCGATAGGATTTCTCAATTTGCTCCGGTATAGGGAGGTTGGGCTCAGATTCACTCTCGCTCGATCCATGTTGCCTCGCCTTGGCTATGTTGCCGTGGCGACAGTCATGGCGATCTCATGGATTAGTGACTAAGAGGTCGGCTCGACCTGGAGAGACCATGGATAATGCTCAGCTTGGGAAATACTGCGCTGGTATCCGCAGTATGGTCATACCAAGTAACCTCGATGCTTGGTGACAAAGTATTGCTAGACTGTCGCCCAGGCAGTCAGAGCTTTGAAGGACGCTCATCTATGAGACCGCAAGAGCTAAAGCTTCCAGCCTTTCATGTAGGCACATGGTATCGCAGTATCAGGACACAGGCTGAACTCTCCATTGTCCGCGAGAACTCGATAACGGAGGAGGAGCCGCAGTACTATTGGAGTTCTGATGGCAAGTGGTGCAAGGCAGAACAGATTCGCAAGATCAAACCCGTTCACCCGTGGAAGTACCTGATTGGATGGGATGACTCAATTATTGCATCGTTTACACTGAAACTACTTGAAGAGCAACCCATCAGCACAAAACGCATCTATCGAGATCTTTACACAATGACCGAAGGAATGCCAGACCGGCCATTGATACGGGCCGAGCTAAAGCGCTGTGACGATGCCCAGAGCCTGTGTATGTTTCTGGAGAAGTTCGGGCTGGGAGAGAAGGCCTGAGTCTACGGTTCTGGAATCTTTTCACTCCAGCCAAGAGTGTGTAGAGTCCGCGATGGTTCCCCCTGCAAGAAAACGCAGGGGTAGCGAGTCGGCTTCGGCTAAACTATTACAAGTTGTTCTGCAGATATTGTTGTATGGACCGTGCGGTTTGATATCAGGATCATGTGCATTGGAATCGGCGCACTGCTGAGCGACAAGTTTGCTATGAGGGCTGGCTTGGATTAGGCGCAGAGCTTCGTCAGCGGCGGGAGTGTCCGCGCCAGGAATGATCTTATGAAAACCACCATGAGATAGGACGACAATAATGACCGCCATGGCTCTCAAACTACCGAGAACGGGCAGGTGCTTCATGATCCAGTGTTCTTTTTAGTCTTTACTGGATTTTCCGAGATGATCACATTGCTACTCATACTCCCTGAGTAGACCATTTTTGCGTGGTCCGAGGATAGTAGGTGGAACAGTGTCCAAGAATACTCGGATGCCCACTCATTTGGCGGGAATATTGAGATATCTAAGCCGTACTCACTATTTGTTAAACGTTGAACGTATGACGGTAGAAGATAAACTGTACGGTTCGATAACGTCAGTGAATTCTTGCTTAGCGAGGCAGGTTTGGATACGGAATGCCCGGCCGGTAGCCTTCCCAGAGGATATGGTTCAACTCATTGAAGTCGGCCTTGTCGACCTCGGAGAAGTCCAGCTTTGCCGACCGAAGGGCGAGCGGTGTACCTTTGGGGTTGATCTCGTTCAGGTCAATCGTTGGGGTCACCAGGGTGAACGGCGTGAAGTCGGGATTCGTGGTGAAGGCGTTGTACATCGGCGTGGCGAGCTCGTCGTACTGGCTCATCGGGGGGAGGCCCAGCATCAGTTCCATGGTGCGGAGCATCGAGGCGGTGCTGTAATGCGTCGAATCGAGGGCGCGGCGCTTGGTGTAGGGTGAGATCACGTAGCCGACGGTCCGGTGGGCGTCCACGTGGTCGGGGCCGTCCTGGCCGTCGTCTTGGATGATGAAGATTGCGGTTTCTTTCCAGAACTTGGAGTGACTGACGGCGTCCACGAGCTTGCCGATGGCGAGGTCGTTTGATCCGATCATCGCGGCGGGGGAGAGCCGGCCAGCGGAGAATCCGTGGGTGTGGTCTTCGGGAAGGGCCATCATCATCATGTTCGGCCAGCCGCCTTTCTTTTCGGCTTCGTACATTTCGCGCAGGAAGTCATCGACCTTTTCGGTGTCGCGTCCGTCACGGGCGAAGATCTTCTCGAAGGTCGCACTGTAGCCAAACTTCTCCGGGTCGGCCTTCACTTCGGGGTCGCTCGCGGAGTCGTGATCTTCTTGGCGGTCCACATACTCACCGTAGACTCGGGCCTTCAGTCCGTGCTTTCGGGCCAAAGACCAGATGTATTCGCCGGGAGAAGAGGTCAGACGGGTGTCGCTTTCTACTTCGCCTTTGCGGGCGTAGTTCAGCACCCATTGCTTTTCGCAATAGTCTGTGGCGAAAGCCGCATTGGCCCATTGGTGGCCGCCCTGCGAGCTGTCGCCATCGGCGTAGAGGTTGTCGAAAAGAACAAATTCATCGGCGATCTTGTGGCCATTCGGGGTGTATTTGCGGCCAAAGATCGTGAGGCTAACGTCGCCATTGCCTCGGGGCATGTCGCCTAGTACCTGGTCGTAGGTGCGGTTCTCGCGCAAGACATAGATGACGTGTTTGATCTTGCGGAAGGCGTTCTTCTCGATGTCCTTTCGTTCGGCGGGCGTCGGGGCTTGGGCGATTGGGTCGGGGCGATTGGCCTTCACGACCTTCGTGAAGGCAGCGAGGGTCTTGGCGTCCGGCGTGTCGAGAATGGAGATTTGGCCGGTGATGAGGAAGCCGACGTAGAGCAATGGCTTGCCGTAGTTCTCGCGCACGTTGGGCTGGCCGATTTGGCGGGTCGGGCCTCCGCTCGGGCCATAGGGACCCTTCGCGGTTCCGATGATCAGCTTCTTGCCGTCCGGGGTGAGGGCGACAAGGGCGGGGTACTTGTTGGTCGGGATGAATCCTTGGATGCGGGCGCGACCCGGCTGCCGGATGTCGGCGACGGTGACGCAGTTGTTATCGGCGTTGGCGACATACAGCGTCTTGCTGTCGCTGGTGATGGCCAAGGAAACGGGCGACGAGCCGATGGGCTGGCGTCCACCGTAGCCGGTGACGATGTTCTCAGCCACGCGAGTTCCGGTGATAACGGAGACGGTGTTGGAGCCCGCATTCGATACGAAGAGGCGGCCATCTCCCGCGTAGGCAATGGCGGTGGGGTGGGGGCCGACGGCGATTTTGGACTGGATGGCGAGGGTCTGGGCGTCCAGGAGCATCACGCTGCGGTCGCCCCAGTTGGTCACGGCAAGCGTCTTGCCGTCGGGCGAAAGGGCGGCACCATAGGGTCGGTATCCCACGGTTTGGCGGGCTTTGATGGCGTTGCTTGCGTCGAGGAGCAAGACTTCATCGGACTGGACATTGAGGACGTACTGGCCGGCCGGTCCGAGGACGATGGACGAGACGAACTGCTTGTTGATGGGGATGCCATCGAGGGAGGCACCGGGGAGGCGGGTGATTTTGTCGCCTTCGATCTGGAAGTGCCAGAGCGCAGGCAAGCGCGTGCCGGTGGATTTGCCGCCCGAGAGCGTCACTCTGTTGCTCGCATCGACCGTGAGGCCGATCCAGTTGCGGTCGAGCGCCACGCTGTCGAGAATCTTGGCCGACGCGACATCGATCAGGTTCAGCGAGTGGTCATGGTAGCCGCAGGTGTTGACCAGGGCGCGTCGTCCGCCATCCAAGAACACGATGCTTCCGGGCATGTCGCCGGGCAGGTCGACATGGCTGCCGACTGGGGAAACTGTCCATCCGTTGAAGAGGCGATAGGCGTTTCGGTTCGCGTTCCAGCCGGGGATGCGGGCTGCGGCTTCTCGCAGGGCAGGGACGCTGGCTCCGGCAGTGGCAATGGCCAAGCCGACGAGGACCATCCACCCCGCGCGTCGCTTGGAGCCAAGGAGTCCGAAATGTTTCCTGCCTAGTCGCATGGATGAAGTTAACCCCATGCCCCGTTTGGTCAAAGAAGTGAGAAGTTAAGGTTCGCGCCCGGGTTCCAGAAAATTCTGATATCTTAAAGAATCTTTAACATTCAGCATGCATAAGGGAGTCTGGACGGAAACTCCAACTATGAAACGAGGCTTTACTCTCATTGAACTACTCGTCGTCATCGCGATCATCGCGATTCTGGCCGCCATTCTATTCCCGGTTTTTGCTCAGGCTAAAGTAGCTGCGCAGAAGACGGCCGACCTTTCGAACCAGAAGCAATTCGCAACCGGATCGCTGATGTATGCCACCGACTACGACGACACGTTCTTCACCCAGGGTGGAAAGCGGTGTTCGGGTCAGTGGAACTTCAACAGCCGCGTCTTGGTTCCCGCCGACTGGAGCGCGATCGCCAACTCTGAGGTTTGCAACAACCGAAAGAACGGCGGACTTGGTCTTCCCAACAACCTCATTCAACCCTACGTTAAGAACTATCAGATGATGGCTCTGCCTGGCGTTGGCTTGGACACGGGCACCATCGGTTCGGCCATCGCTTCCAACCCTGCCGACAAGCCGTACGCAATGGTTGGCTACAACTTCAATGGCCTGCTCAGCTCCGCTTCGACGACCAGCATCGTTAGCTCGGCCACGACTCCGGTCTGGTGGTCTGGCTTCGGCAAGTCGAACCGCGCCGGTCACACCTATTCGCACCCGTTCTTGATCTGCAACGACCCCAGCGGCCCTTGCGTTTTCAACGGTAGCGGACCTGCGACCTACGCTGCCGACGGTAGCAACTGCCCTTACCGCGCTGACACCAACTCGCCCGACGGCGTTGCTTCTGGTACTCAGTCGGACTTCGGTGCGGGCGTCTTCCAGACCGTCCTGATCTACGGAAAGGGTATGAACTGGGCGTTCGCCGATGGTCACGCTAAGTGGCGCGTCCTCGGAACTTTGGATCCGAAGACCGATCCGTTCAGCCGGTACCGAGCTGATGGCACTCCTTACGACAACGCTTCGCGCAAGGACAGCCAGTGCCACGTTATGCTGTTCCGCCCCGACTATCAGCCTTGATTTGGCAGCCTTGATTTGATTTCGAGGCTAGTTTCATTAAAGACCTCCCGGGCTTTGCCCGGGAGGTCTTTTTCTATGCGGGGGTTGTGTTCCCCTGGAAATAGTCGCCGCTCATCTCGATGAGGTTCTCGACGTCCTCGCCTCCGGCCAAACGGACCACTCGGTCCATTGCCGTATTGCACATCCGCTCTAGGGGCGACCGGATGGTCGTGAGCTCGGCCAAGACCGAATGCCCGGGAAGCATCCCAAATCCAGGCAAACCATCGAAGCCCGTCACGGCAAGATCCTCGGGAACCCGGATACCACGCAGATGGCACAATTCCAGCACCCGGAACGCGACATCATCATTGAAGCAGATCACAGCATCGCATCGGCGGAGGAAGTCGATCACGCCGGGGTGCTGATCTAGATGCTCGAAGGTATCGAGACTCAGGATGGAGTCGGGATTCGGGGCAAAGCCATGGGCACCCAAAGACGCCAGGAAGCTCTTGGATCTCGACACTTTGGCATGGATTTCAGTGCGCAGGGTGAGGTGGCCGATCCGGCGTCGGCCCACCGAAACGAGCTTGTCCACCAAGGTGGCGATACTGCGCTCATTCTCGACTGAGACGCTCTTGACCCCGGCGACAGGGTCGCCGATGCAGACCACCGGGAAGTTCTTCGCCAGTTTCTGTATTGACTCTGGGTTTTGCCCGGGCTGGATCAAGATGCCATCGACGATTCCCGAACGCATTCGGGCCTCTTTCTCCTCGGCGCTGCGCGAAGCATCGTCATTGAAGAGAAGAATCTCTTGATGCCTTTGGGTGGCAGCGCGATGGAGCCACATGATGACGGCGGACCAGTAGGCGTTGTTCGGTCGCCAGTCAGCATCGTTGGCAAAGACCCCGATGATGTTGGTTCGACCCGAGAGGATGGCACTCATCAGCGCACTTGGCGTGTAAGCAAGCTGCTTGGCAGCCTCCAAGACCCGTTGGGTGGTTTGCGCCGAGATTCCGACCAGGTGGCCCTTGTTCCCCATCACCAGTGAGACCGTGGTCGGCGAAACTTGGGCAAGTTTCGCAACGTCCCGGGCCGTTGGCCGTCGGTGCGTTCGATTTGGTTTGATCTGCGAACTATACACACTCGCTCCGCAAGCGAACCTTAGAATATCATGCCAACCTAATGTGAATTGAACCTGTGGACGCCAATATGGGTTGAATTGCGGATTGATTCACAATAACCATGGTGCGTACGTCTAGTCTTTAGACTGCTTAGGCCAACTCAAGCACGAAGATTAGTGCTGTTTGATAGCTAGAATTGGACATCAATTCAAGCTGATGCTTTTGCCATGATTGGCACGAAAATGGGCTCATCATTTCAAAGGGAACGCCCGATCCATCACTCACCTTGCGGGGTGCCGAAGATTCGGCGCTCCACCAACAGCATCAAGGTGTGCGTGATCCAGAGGTGGACCTCCTGAATACGGGGGGTCGCGGCCGAGGGGACCTCGAAGCAGAAGTCGCACAGTGCAGCGAAGCCCGGGTCGCCGACCCCAGTCATCCCTATGGTCGTCATTCCCTGGGTCTTGGCCTCGCGCAGGGCGGCGAGGACGTTTGGGCTGCGCCCGCTCGTGGAAAAGCCAACCAACACGTCCCCCGGACGTCCGTGCGCCTGAACCTGGCGAGCGAAGACCCGCTCAAAGCCATAGTCGTTGGCTACTGCCGTGAGGATCGAACTGTCGGGGGTCAGGGCAATCGATGCAAGGCCGGGGCGGTCCATGAGAAAGCGCCCGACCAACTCGCAGGCGAAATGCTGGGCGTCCATCGCCGACCCACCGTTGCCGCACGTCAGAATCTTTCCTCCGCCCTGGAGGCAAGCTACCAGATGTTCCGCCGCCGATTCGATAAGGGGCACAAGGGATCGAGATTGGGCAAAAACAGCCAAATGCTCTTCGAAGGTCGATGCGGCATTCACAACCCAGGGGATACCCGAAAAGCCTAGCCGCGAAGGAAACTCGCGAGATCCGCCGGGTTCAAAGACGGCTCGCCCGGGGCGACATTGTTCAACTTCCCATCGCGCATCCACTGCTCAAGCTCGCTTACCAAGCTGTAGAGGTGGTCGAACGAATCGACATAGAAGAGTAGGGGCTGATAGTGGTCGATCTCGAATGACTGGTTCACGATCCATTCGAGCTGGGCGGGATAGCGCTGGACATCCGGTGAAACCACGCTGTGCTCGATCTCACCCACTGAGCTCAGAAGGCCGCTGCCATAGACCCGGAGCCCATCGGGCGAGCGCATGAGGCCGAATTCGATGGTGAACCAAAAGAATCGCGCCATCGCCCGGACGATGCTCGCGAGCCGTTGCATCTTCAGCGTTTCATCGCCAATGCCGGCCGCAATCTCCGCGGCCGTGTGGGCGCATTCGCCAAAGTGCACGAGGGCGTCGGCAAAAGCGCGGTCCGTGTGCATTGGCACATGGCCCGCGATGTCGTGAAAGATGTCCGGCTCGGGCAAGTAGTCCAAGCGATCCGAGGGTCGGATGGTGATTGTGGTCGGAAACTCCCGATTCTTCAGACAATCGAAGAACAGGTATGCGGGCACATAGCCGCTCACGGGCTTGGCGCTAAACGCCGTGAGCGGTTCGAGAAACTTGTTGACATCCGCCAGGCGAGGGACCCGATCGGGATCGAGGCAGAGCGAATCGATCCCAGCCTGAAATCGCTCGTTGGCAAACTGGTCCCACTTCGGCTTCATCCGGGCGAAGAGCTGCCGCCAGGCCTCGTGGTTTTCCTCCGAGTACTCCTCGTACGGCTGGTGGATATACAAGGTCCCGCTTGCTTGCGCCCTTTCGATGAAGGGCGCAAGGTTCGTGGTGAGGCCACTGGGGATGGCTTGCTCGGCCATGGTTTTCTCAGTAATCTTGGTTCTGGGATCGGCGCTTTTTGTCCACCGACGCCCAAAGGAACACCACGATGAGGGCGACCAAGGGGATGGCAAACCCCGCGTAGTGCGCCAACACCAAGCGGCGCGAGATGCGGGCTCCCTGACGCATGCTCTCACGATAGAAAAAGCCCGTGTCGGGATTGTGCATGGCCCACATGAGTTGGCAACCGAGGTAGAAAGCGAATCCGAGCGGAACCAGAGCCGTCCATCGCCACTTATTCGGGCTTGGGAACTCACGGTCGCCCAGCCAAGTGCCAATCCAGATCAGCGCGCCGATGAACACCAGGACCCCCGGTAACAACAAGACATCTAGCCAACTCTCAGGTGTGCCCATAACTCTACTTTTGGCTCCGCATTGCATGCCAGGGTACTCGATTCACGAGGACCCTCTTGGATTCGCGATAACTGGCCTTGAAGAATGACGCAGAAACGCTCGCTTCAGTTCCCTTCCGGCCCGGCGGAGGAACCACGAATCACTAGTTCTACCGGGACCAACAGCCGCGAGGGCTGGTCCGAAGGGCTGTTTTCGATGGTCCGCAGGAGGCGATCGCAGGCCTGCTTCACAATCTGGCTGATATTTAAAGACACCGATGTGAGGCCGACCTCGACAATGTCGCACACGGAGCTGTTGTTAAACGCAACGATTCCTAGCTGGCTCGGAATTCGGCGAGAAAGGCTGCGTGCCGCGAGCATCGCGCCGAACGCCATGTTGTCGTCTAGCACCACCAAAGCATCCACGGAAGGGTCTTCTTGCAGCCACTCCGAGGCCACGCGCTGGGCGATCTCAAGGCCAAAATCCGCCGAGCGAGTCAAAGGTGCACGCCCCGCCGCAAGCATCGTTCGCGAATAGCCTGTGGCGCGGTCTTCGCTGACACTCACTCCTGGACGGCCACCGAGGAAGCCAATCCGCTGGTAACCCCGGTCAATCAGGTGCCTCGTCGCCAGGCTCCCGGCGTGGACATTGTCGTTATCGACCGAGAAAATTGGGCCGCTGGTGACGACCGAATTGCCGATCAGCACGAACGGGAAGTCTTCACTCTGCAACCGACCGATGCGGTCATCCTTCGATTCCGACTCCACCAAGATGAGGCCATCGACCCGCCGAGTGCGAATCATCTCATCGTAAATCTCTTCGTGGGTTCGGTCATCGTTCGCCACTTCCAGGCAGAGGTGATAGGGGGTCTCGGCTAGATGCTGGACAATTTCAGCCGTCAAAGTGGCAAAGAACGGGTCGCTGGAAAGACCACCCAACGACCGCTTGATCACCAATCCGACCAGACCTGTCTTGGCGCTACGGGGCCCACGGGATCGCGACTGGGGGTTGTAGCCGTGCTCGGCCATGACCCCCAAGACCTTGTCACGAATGGCAGACTCCACGCGCGGGTCGCGCGCGATGACCCGGCTGACCGTTGCCTGCGAGCATTCCGCCAACCGGGCGATCTCCTGCTGGGTGACTTTGGGCGTCGTCGGCATCTTGAGAATTATTCCACAGGACCGAGAATAATCCATAGGGCTCGCGTGCGAGCCGAGCCTAAGGCAGAGGTAATCTCGCTCGAAATGCAGCACGATGACCTCGAACTCTTGCCCACACTAGAACCCGAACTGGCTATCTTGGTCGCCACCCTGCACGATGGTGCTCGTGAGTGGCGAGAGAATCTTGAATCGCCAAGCCTAGATGCGATTGTCTGGTCGCCTTATCCCAATGGTCCCAGCATTGGCGGTGTGTTGCTCCATGTCGCGGCGGCCGAGCGCTACTGGATTCAGAAGGTTGCCGCTGGTATCGATATCTCGCTCGATGATCCAGCGTGGGCTTACGACACCACGATGGACCAGTACGGGCCATCGTGGCCGGTTCCTCCCGCTGAGCCAATCGAGTGGTATTTCGATATTCAAGACCGCACTCGCGCGGAGATGATTGACCTGATTGTTGCCCACAACAATCGCTTTACGATCTATCAGCATCACGACTACACGGTAACCTACGGTTGGATCGTGGCCCACATAGTCCAGCACGACTCATACCATGGGGGCCAAGCTGTCTTGCTGCACGAGATGTTCAAGAAACTAATGTCGGCAAACTAGTGCACGGGTAATTGCCGACAAGCAGATGCCGCTTCTGGCGTGTACTCTTGACCTCAAGAGCGGCATCTGTATGAAACAACTCCTGCACACGAAAACCCAACACACCTACGATCAGTTGCTCCGACATCCGACTTCGCGGAACATCGTCTGGCGCGACATCCAGAAGATGCTCGAAGAGATCGGCCAGGCTGAACTTGAGCACAACGGAAACCTGAAGGTCACGATGGGCGATCACACCGTGGTGTTCCAGGCCCCCCAACAGGACGATATGGCCACGATTGAGCAGGTCGCTCGGCTCCGCCGACTACTCAAAGGTGCCCGGGTCAACCACCCTGAGCCCACCGGCCCTCACCTCCTGCTCGTGATTGACCACCACGAAGCCAAGATTTTCCACATGGAGTTGAACGGAACCGTGCCCGAACGAGTGGTGCCCCTTGACCCCATGGGACATCGGGGTCACATCCACAGTTCTCACGATTACCTCGACCACAGCGAGCGATCCAAGAATGATGAGTACTTCGAAGCCATCGCCCATGTCCTTCAAGAAGCCGAGGAAGTCCTAATCTTTGGCTCCGGCGTGAGTAGCGGAGGGGCAAAGGATCAATTCATCGATTGGCTAGACCGCCATCACCATGATCTCTACGACCGAATCATGGGGGCATACACGATCGACCAAAGCCACCTGACCGAAGCCGAAATGCTCGCTCAAGCCCGCGACATTTACAATGCCTAAGTGCTTTTCCCTAGGATGCAAGGGCATCCTAGGGAAAAAGTCCCTTAGAGCTTTCCGTCAAACCGATACTCGCGAGGGTTGCCCTCGGTATCGACAAACCGATGCGTGACAACCACGACACCTTTGGGAGGAAAGATTCCAACGGTCGTTGCTTTCACGAGCACGGAGTCCTTCGTGACGTCCTTATCATCTAGCTTGATGATGTGCTTCTTGTCCTTGGTGATCCACGACTGAATTTGCCCCGGCTTTGCTGCCGTGCCGCCATCGTGGTCATCGTCGTAGGCAAAAACCCACTTCGCCCAAGCCCCGGTCGCGTCCACGCCCACCGTGTGGGCCGTGACCGCATTGCCGAAGGATTCGTGGTCAATCGAGAGCGCCCAGCGCTTCGCCGGGATCGGCGTGATCTTGCCGTTGGTCAAAGAGGCCCAGAGGTCGTTCAGATTCAGGCCCAGCAGTTCCGCGATACTCATGATGCATTCCTTCCTTTCCGCGCCGTCGCGTTGTCTGCATCATAGCAAGTTTCTCCGCCCAAAGCTGGCAAAAGTCCCTCGCACCAGTGACGAACTAGAACCAAAGATTCTTGGTCGCAAACTCCAGCACATTCCCGGCGGGGTCGTTGAAGTAGAGGGAGCGGGCTTGAACCGAACGCGCTTCGTTCGCCCAAGTCACTTCTTGCAGGATCACGACGCCATGCTCCTCAAGCTTCTTCCGCCAAGTAGCCAGTTCTCCTTCCTCAACACAAAAGGCGGCATGGCCCGCGCCCACCGTTCCGTGGGGAGGCACGCCGCTGTCGGGAATCACCGTCTTGCTGGGACGAAAGACAATGAGGACAGAATCTTCCAGCCGGAGGAAAAGATCGCGAGCTGGGTCGAACGAGATGACCGGCAAACCCAAGACGCCCGTGTAGAAGTCGTAGGCCGACTCCAAATCTTCCGCATAGAGAACTGTCTCGAGAACCTTCATTCCCCATAGATACCAGTTTGCGCCGATACCCCCTTAGGCTATACCTACGAAGGGTGCCCACCTCAGTTAGGTGGGCACCAGCAATTAGGCTCAGCGCTTGCGACGTCGAAGGAGCCAGGCGCAGCCGCCAGCCAGGGCGGCCATGCTTGCAGGCTCCGGCACCGATTCCACCGTCACGCTACCATTCAAAGAAGCGTTCGAGAAGTTCAGGATGGTCACTTCTTCGCCAATCGGAGCAAGGATTCCGGTGTTCGTTCCTGCAACATCAACTTCCAGACCGGCAAGGTAAGTGGAGAACAGATACTGCGACGCATAGTTATCCGTGTCCAAAGCCGTGCGGACCCAAGACTCGGAGTAGAGCGGGTTGGTGAAGATGCTTTCCCAGGACTTGCCAACAAGGCTGGAAGCCACATTAGAGCGAACGCCAACGCTCACGCCCGTCGCCCCGTAACTGGCGAGAACGCCGTAGTTGAAGGTCGCGGGATCTGCATTGGTCGAGAACGAGGAGGAAGTAGTAGTGCCAGCTACCACGGAATCCGCGACCGCAACGGGGAAGCCGACGGTGTCGGTGCCGTCGTTGAATCCGAACACAACCTTGACGTTGTTGATGTCGGTATTCGTCGGTGAGATCGAGACGTCGAACGAGTTTTGTGCCGAAGCTTGGGCGGCGGCAACGACTGCGAGACAGAGAAGCAAAGCTCTTTGAGTTTTCACAATCCGATTCTACGGACCATGCTGGGCTGAAATTGGGAAGACATTTGCGGTCCTTGAGAACAATCTTGCTATCGTCGCCATTGGGCGCGGAATTCACTTGGGCTCACCCCGAAACGACGCCGAAAATTCCGCGCCAAGTGGCTCTGGTCGGCAATCCAGACTCAATCGCAACCATTGCGACCGAATCCGATGTCTGCCGCAACAGGTGCGAAGCCCTCTCCAGCCGAGCCTCGGTGACGTACTCATGCAAGCGCATCCCTGTCGTCTGCCGGAATAATCGGTGCAAGTGGTAGGGACTGTAGCCCACCACCCGGGCGATCTCCACCAACCGGACGTCGCCCGCCAAGTTGGCGCGAATGAAATCCTGAATCAGCCGCAACCGCGCCGAATCTAGCGGTAAATCGCGGTCTGCGGGGCTCAGCTGGCTGGTGCCATACCGCTGAACCAAGCTCGCCGAAAGCGAAGCCACCAAGGAATCGCCATACAGACGCCCGCTCGGCGAACCCAAGGCCAGATCGTCATTCAGCAGCTTCAGAATCTCGGCCGTCTTCGTATCGCCGACCCCGATGGCATCCCGAAATTCCAACGGCCCCCGCACCAAATTTTCGTCGAGGGCAAACTGCGCCAGCTGGTCCGGATTGATCTTTAGCCCGATGTCGCCCTGCAGCTTGTCTTCCGACTCGGCATCATAGGCGGAATAGCTTGACAAAAACGTCACCGAATCCGGCACCATCACACCCCGCAACCGCTTCGCCCCGCTCGAAAGCGTAAACCGCGCCGGCTCGCCGGTGTAAACCAAAATGCAGTGATAGTCCGAATACATTTCGAACTTGCGCATCCGGTGCTCCATGTGGATGAGCTGGACCCCGCTCCAATAGCCCCAGTCGCTTTGCTGGTAGACCCGCGTCGCGTCCGTAACGATATCCTTCCAGGCCCTCAAGGCCCGACCCCGACTATTGGCCATCGCTCTAGACATACGACTCTGGCGCTACAGTACCCCGAGCCCTGTCCGCCTAGCCAACCCCGTCCTGGGTCCTGTCGAGGCGGCTAGCTCGCCCGTCTCACGCCGAACCTTTTCAACTCTCACATCACAGCGTCTGGTATTCTGTCTTGTCCGGGTGGAACACTCCCGGACTCCGGCCAGCGCCGTGAGGGCGGTTAGCTCAGTGGTAGAGCACTTCGTTCACACCGAAGGGGTCACAGGTTCAAATCCTGTACCGCCCACCATTTTCAAAGTTTGGATCCGACCTACCGACCACGCTTGCGTGGGAACGGCTCAACCCCACGATCCGAGCGGACTATCGTCCGGATGTCCGAGGACTTCAGGTCTGGCGGCAGCGTCGCGCCATTTGGCGCGACCTTCTTCAGGATTTTCTGCCAGCTTGGCTCGGCCGAGTCGATATCCTTGCGGCTGGGAAACTTCGTCATCAACAGCATCCGCAGACCCTCCTTGGGGTCCTCATCCAGCAAAACAGCGTTGTAGTCTAGGATCAACTTGGTCCGCAGTGCTTCCTTCCGAGCTGGCAGCCAGGCCGAACGGTAGTAGTCAAAGACAACCTCCTTCTTCCCCGGCGCGACGAGGACCGTGTCGATCACCCAAACCGGCTCGGGGGCGGCGGTCTGGAGTGCGGCAGCGGTAAGAACCAGCGAGAATGGCGACATCAAAAGAATAGAACTCCGAAGCGGGGATTGAGAGTTCCGAAGTCCCTCCCTTTCGCTCCGCGAGAGGGAGGGGTTGGGGTGGGAGAGTCGCCTGCGGGGCGTTCGAGAGAATCACAGCCGTCTCCACTGTACTCCCGCAGGGCGCTAACTACCTACGACTAGTAGACCTCGTTATTCCACCGCAACTCATTCTGGAATTGCCGCAACTTCGTCTCGCTGTCAATCACCACGGCCTCGATTCCCGCGATTGTCGCAAAATCCACCAACTGATCCACGCTTACATCGTAACTATAGACCGTGTGGTGGGCACCGCCCGCTGCGATCCAGGCTCCTACTCCGGTCTTGAAGTCCGGCTGGACTTTCCAAAGCGCCCGACCAACCGGCAGGTTCGGCATCGCTGGCACCGATACTGCCTCAACCGTGTTGATGATCAAACGGAAACGATGTCCAAGATCGATGAGCGAAGCGTTGAGCGCCGGTCCGGCCGGGGCATCGAAGACCAACCGAACTGGGTCGCTCTTGCCTCCAATACCCAACGGATGAATCTCAAGTTTGGGCTTCTCGGCGGCAATGCTCGGGCAGAGCTCCAACATATGTGCCCCGAGCACTAGCTCGTTGCCTGGTTCCAAGTGATAGGTGTAATCTTCCATGAAGCTACTACCCCCACTTTGACCGGCGGTAGCCGCCTTCACAAACCGCAAGAGGGCCGCCGTCTTCCAGTCGCCTTCTGCTCCAAAGCCATAGCCCTTCTGCATCAATCGCTGGCAAGCCAGACCAGGTAGCTGGTTTAGCCCGTGCAGATCTTCGAACGTCGTGGTGAATCCGCCGAATCCACCCTCGACCAAGAACGCCTCAATCCCAAGCTCCTGCCTGGCTGCGTCCTTGAGTGATTCGTGGTTCGCGTTGCCGGGAAGAAGAGCGGGAACCACCGAGTAGGTATCCAGATACTCACCCACCAATCGGTCAGTCTCACCCTCGGAGACCGCCTGGATCCGTGCGACCAAATCGCCAACGCCAAAACCATTGACCGAGAAGCCGAACTGCACTTCCGCCTGGACCTTATCGCCATCGGTCACGCTGACATAGCGCATGTTGTCGCCGAATCGGGCGATCTTGGTGCGCTGCAGAGCGTGCCAGCCCAGGGCAATGCGGACCCAACCGGCAAGCTCACTTTGGGTCGAATCCACCGACCAGTGGCCCACCACGACCTTGCGCCGCAGACCCAAGCGCGTGTGCAGATGCCCCGCCTCGCGGTCGCCATGCGCGGCCTGGTTGAGGTTCATGAAGTCCATGTCGATCTCGCCGTAAGGAAGATCGCGGTTGAACTGGGTGGCAAAATGCGCCACCGGAAGCCGCAGGCCCGAGAGGCCACGAATCCACATCTTCGCGGGCGAGAACGTGTGCATCCAAAGGATGAGCCCAGCACAAGATTCGGTCGCATTCGCCTCCGCACAAAGACGCGTGATCGCGTCGGAATCCGTCATGGTCGGCTTCAGAATGATCTCGGCCGGGAACTTGCCCGTCTGGTTCAAACCGTCGACAATCTGCTGGGAATTCTGCTGAACCTGGCGAAGGGTCTCTGGTCCATACAGGTGCTGACTTCCGGTGACGAACCAAATCTGCGGCGTATTCATGATCGGCTATATGGTACCGGGACACAATGCCGGTCATTCCGCCAAACTAGGGCCATGCAAATTCGACGACCATCGGTTTCCACTTGGGCGCTCCACCCGCTCCTCCAAACCTGCGCCGCTGGTCGCCCCGGGAACCCCGAGGGCCGCATCATGGCCGATGGCGTCGGGACGCTTAGCCTGCTCGAAGTCCCCGCCGCCCTCGCCGCGCATGGCTTCCGCACCATGGAACTGTGCCACTTTCATATTTCCGACCCGTCAACTTCCTACCTCGACGACCTCCGCGCCGCCATCGAAGCTAGCGGAGTCGAACTCTGGTCTACCCTCATCGACGATGGCAACATCACCGACCCCGAGAATGGCAATCGTGACCGTGATTGGATCGCCGAGTGGATCGACCGCGCCGCCCATCTCGGGTCCAAGTGTGTGCGCGTCATCGGTGGCCGAAACGCCGACTCCGTGCCGCAGAGCATCGCCCAACTGCAGATTCTCTCCGACCACGCCCAAAGTAAAGGCGTCCGCGTCCTCACCGAAAACTGGTTCGAGACCTTCTCCGTTCCCGCCGAGCTGAACGCCGCGCTCGAAGCCATTCCCGAGCTCGGACTCTGCTTCGATTTCGGCAACTGGTCCGGCGAGACCAAGTACGGCCACCTTGACCAGATCGCCGACCACGCGACCTCGTGCCACGCCAAATGCCACTACAACGGCAGCACGCCCGACGCCGATGACTTCCAAAAGTGCCTCGAAATCACCCAGCGACACCAATTCGCTGGTCCCTACACCCTGGTCTATGGCGAAGCTGGCCGAGTCTGGGAGACCCTAGACGAGCAGCGCGCTCTGCTTGCCCCGTACCTCTGAACGGGTACCTTTGCGGGCGATGGCAGAAGGACGAATCGGCGTGGATGAATCGGGCAAAGGGGACTTCTTCGGTCCCCTCGTGATTGCGGCGTGCTACGTCGGCCCCGAGCACCTGGCCGAGCTTGAAGGCGTCAAGGACTCCAAAAAGCTCACCGACCCCATGGCTATCCGCCTCGCCGCCACCATCAAGGCCGTCTGCCCCCATAAGGTCATCGCCATCGGCCCCGCCAAATACAACGAGCTCTATGCGAAGTTCAAAAACCTAAACCACCTCCTCGCCTGGGGCCACGCCCGTGCCATCGAGGATGTTCTGGAGCTCGTGGACGCCAAGCTCGTCATCAGCGACCAGTTCGCCGCAGGCGGTGCCGTCGTCAAGCGAGCTTTGTTCGAGAAAGGCAAGCAAGTCGAGTTCCGCTCCATGGTCCGCGCTGAAGCCGATATGGCCGTAGCCGCCGCCTCGATCCTCGCCCGCGCCGAGTTCCTCTGGAGCCTGCGCAAGCTCGGAGAACAGTTCGGCATGGAGCTCCCAAAAGGCGCCACCAACGTCATCGCCCCCGGCAAACGCCTAGTGCAACTCCGCGGCCCCGACGTCCTCCCCCAGGTTGCCAAAATGCACTTCAAGACGTCGGGACAAGTGCTGGGCCAGTAGTGGAGCTTCGAGCATGTCTTCTGTTTAGGAAAAGAATACAGACAGATTTCGCACAGAGAGGAAATAGTAATGAAGCTATTGTTTTTTGGCTGTGAGCGTCATGTTGCCGAACTGCTCAAGGGAACGCTGCAGCGGCATCGAACGCCAACCCCATCGATAGAGGTTCCAGCAGCTGGTGACCTAGAAGCTGCATTGCTTGAGCATCAGCCGACTCATATTGTTGCCGCCAGTGATGACTTGGTCTTGATCGCACGAGACTGCGTCTCAAGGCTCGGAATGACCACAAAAGTTCAACCTCTACGTGTGCCACCTGAGGGCCGATAGAGAACCTGCCACCCATAGCTCCTCCATCGATTGCCCGGGAAGACTCCCTAGATTCAGCTCGGCTGTCGACGCCGGGCGCTAATCCGGTCTTCACAAAGTTGCCATACATACGATCGAGGCATCGCATAATGTCTGAAGAGGATATCAGTGCGGATCAATCTTGACATCCAGGACCAGAACTTAACGCCCGAAGCGCGGGCGACGCTTGTTGGCATACTCCACCGCCTGGAACTGGATCCAGAGAAATTTACGAACTTGGCGAGTCTGCTTGATCCTGAGGAAAAGCCCCTGGCGCCGGGAGAGCTAGCAGAGTCGCTGCGGATCGCACGATCACAAAGAGTGTCTCACGAGCCGATCACGCCGCAAGAGTTCTTCGAGTCTATGCGGAGGACAAAGGGGTTCGCCAGCAAGGAAGAAGCGCAAAACCACGTGGATGAGCTTCGCAGCGAGTGGGATTGACCTTGGTTCAGCTACGGGTCTACCTCGACACCGATGGCCTCCTTGATCTTGTGCCGTCAGAGGGCAACGTCGACGATAAATCAGAAAACATCATTATCAGGGCCCTTGCGCGGGGAGCGTTGGTATTCGTCACGAGCGAACTCACCATCTTGGAAGCATTGGTTCACGCACGCCGCTCCGGCGACCAGCTTCGCCAGTCGAGTTTGCGAAGGCTACTAACTCCTTCCCCGTTTATCGAGACAAGGCCCGTATCTCTTGAGATCATTGAGGACGCCCTTGATCTTCGCGTCCTTCATGGGCTGAAGTCACCCGATGCAATCCACATCGCGACCGGTCTTGCCGCTGAATGCTCAGCCTACTTAACGAAGGATGAAAAGTGGTCAAGACTTGGCCTGACCACCATCAGCGTTTCCCAACTCACAGATCAGTTAAGGGAGCTCTAAGGAACACTTTCCCACCGAATATTCCGCAGATTGATCGGCGACCAGCCACTCGACACGGCCCGGACTTCGAGCTTGTACTTACCCGGGCCCGCAATCTCGAAGGTCCCGAGATCGACCTTTCGGTACGACGTGTACGAACCCGTGTTCGGTGCCACGAACCGGCGGCGTTGATCCCCCAGGACCACCTCAAACGCCCCCGTTCCTTGCGAGGCTATCTCCGTGGTCAGCTGGTAGCGCCCTGCCTTCGTCGCCCGGAAGCCCCACTCAGCCCAGTCGGCCGGGTTCGTCCAGAACCCAATGTTCTCACTTCCCGCCGAACCTTCGCTTTGCAGTGCACCGTGAAGGACCGCCTCATCTGGCCGCATGTCCATCGTGCCATTCAACTGCTGGGTCAAATCGGGCTGAACCATGTCGAGTTCCCCCTTCACCTTCAGAACCACGGTTGACGAAATCGGGTCTGGCGCGGTGCTCGGCACTCGAATCACGACCCCCTCGGGCGTCGTGCCCGCACTCAGTTTCTTACCCCCCACCAGGAGCGTTGCCTCTTGCACCGTGTTCTTCAATCCCGGCACCAAGAGCGTGCCGTTGGTCGGCCAATCAAAGACGTGGAGGTAAAGTGTTGTCCCACTCTTGCCAACGACTTTGGTCGCACGACCCCATGGAAGCTTCTTGAATGGACTGACCGTAGTAGCATAGATAGCCTTGCTATTCTTATGCATCCATTCACCGACCGCATTCAACCTTTCGACCGAAGGAGCCGGAATTTCACCCAAACTCGTCGGGCCAACATTGAGCAGGTAGTTCCCACCCTTCGAAGCGATATCGACCAAGTTACGAATGATCATTTCGGTGGATTTCCAGTTGTGATCATCACTCTTGAAGCCCCATGTATCATTCATGGTCATGCAGGTCTCCCAGTCTCGACCGGGATAACCCGTGGCGGGAACAAACTGCTCAGGAGTCTCGGTGTCGACGTTGTAGCCCCCACCCAACCGGTTGTTGTGGATGATCCCGGGCTGTAGCTTCAACAAAGGTAGCAAAAGGTCGGCACGCTCCTTCGTCATCTCATACGGAGTGTCCCACCAAAGCACGGAGATCTTGCCGTACTTGCTCAGAATCTCGCGCACCTGCGGCGCGGCAACACGCTTGATATAGTCCGTCATGTCGCCATCTTGGGCCTTATCCCAATGGCCGCCCGCGGCCGCCCCGCCTGGGTTGTTCCAATCCTGGGCCTGGGAATAGTAAAACCCTAATCTAAGGCCATGCTTCTGGCAAGCTTTCGAAAGCTCCATCAAAGGATCACGACCAAACGGCGAAGCCTTCACGATATTCCAATCCGAAGCCTTGGAGTCAAACATCGCAAACCCGTCATGATGCTTGGAAGTAATCACGATGTACTTCATCCCCGCATTCTTGGCCAGCTTCACCCAAGTCTCAGCGTTGTACTTAACCGGGTTAAACTCCTTGGCATACCCTTGGTAAGTAGCGGTGGGGATGTGTGCCGAATTCATGATCCATTCGCCGATGCCGCCCACCGGCTTGCCCTGATAGAATCCTGCTGGCACCGAGTAGACGCCCCAGTGGATGAACATCCCAAATCGCGCCTCTCGGAACCACTTCATGCGCACATGACGCTGGGCCTTCGTTTCGTTGGCATAGGGGTCAGCCGCAGTTTGCGGATGCATCGTTGACATCAGCGCGAGAGCAAGAATAGGACTCATCCCTGCTACGCTACCCCCAAGAGTGGGCCAAAAGGCCATTCTGGCAACAGCCCGGGAGGTCACTGCACCCACGCAGGCGATGGGGCTTTCGGATGGCGCCTTTGCCCGGGCGAGCTATACTAATCTTTCAACGGGGGCGAACGGGTTCGACAGGGCTGGTTCGACTTTCTGTTGCGAGCCGAGGCGCCGCTGGCCTCGTTAAAAGCGGCAAAACTGTAGTTGCGAATAACAATTACGCCTACGCAGCCTAACTAGGCCTGCGCGTCCGCACTCCTCGAGCCGGTAGGGGAGAGTTCGGGCGACGCCAAATCCGGATCGCTGAGTGAGCTTCTGTTCGTAGCAAGCTTGGCTAAATAAATCGAACTGGACGATTGCCCAGGTGGCCTCGACAGAGGGCGGCGTCGAGATAAAGTACGGAGGAGACGCTCGTGGTAATGGAAGGGCCGACAGTTTTGGAAGCGAGTTCAATTCTCGCCGCCTCCACCAAAGCTTGAGAACAACGCCTCGCATCAAATCTGATGCGGGGCGCTTCTATTTCTCGTTTGCCCCGTTTGGGCATTCGGTGGCTTCTGCGCCTAAGAGCCGATGGAAAAGGACGGTCATCTGGGCCGATTCCTCGCTCGAAAGGTGGCGGCCAAAGTGTTCTTGGATGAGGTCTCGGTAGCGGGGCCAAGTTCGCTCGCGGGCGGCCAGGCCTTCGGCGGTCAGGACGGCGAGGAGCGAACGGCGGTCGGAAGGGTGGGCCTCGCGGCGGACCCAACCGGCTTTCTCCAGTCGGTCCAGCATGCGCGTGAGGCCGCTGGGGCTGAAAATGACGCGGTGGGCAAGCTCGCACAGTCGCATCCGCTGATCGGGGGAGTCTTCGAGGGCGAGCAGCACGTCGTAGACATCCAGGCTCAGGAACCCTTCGGCCTGGAGCGTGGCGTCGATGGACCGAGTGAGCCGCGCATGGGCCACGAGGAGCCCTCCCCACGCCATTTTTGCTTCACTGGTCAAGGTTTCTGACATCGACTAAAGTTTCGCACAGAAACTATTGACAACGCAACCATTGCCTGGGTCTAATTGATGTGTTCGCAATTATTGCGTACGCAAGGAAATCATGAACCGAGATAACGTCAACCAACTCATCCAGCTTGTCCTCAAGGGAGAAATCCTTGCGGCTTTCGACCAGTTCTACGCCGAGAATGTCTCTATGCAGGAGAACAACAACCCCCCGACGGTGGGCAAGGCCGCCAATCGGGTCCGCGAGACCGAGTTTCTGGGCGCAATCGCCGAAGTGCACGAGAACGCAAGCACCTTCTCGGTGGTTGAGGGTGACCATGCCGTGATTGGCTGGGTCCTGGACTTCACGAACAAAGAAGGCACTCGCCTGAAGCTTGACCAAGTCGCGATCCAGACCTGGGAGAACGGCCA
>JBMOJD010000054.1:0-22731 GCA_049317025.1 Fimbriimonas sp.
CGCTATATCCAGGGCTGTTCGGAGACCGTCCTATCCGAGACGACCTCTCCCGTGTGCTTCGTCTGGGCAGGCTCGAAGAGCAAAACATGGCACTCCGCCTGGGCAAGCGGGCAATGCTCGACGCCACGAGGGACGACGAGGAACTCTCCCTGCCGAACCGTCTCTGTTCGGTCCCGAAATTGCATCTGGAACTCTCCCTGAACTACCAGGAATAACTCGTCCTCGTCCTGATGAGAATGCCAAACAAACTCGCCCTCAATCTTAGCCAGCTTTACCCACTGTCCATTTAGCTCGCCAACAACCTTTGGCGACCACTGGTCTTGAAACAACGAAAACTTTGCCTCTAGATTGACAGGCTGCATTACCAGAGTCTACTTAGGTGGTTGACTTCCAGGCGAATGCCGCACGAAGAGCGCGGAAGCAAAAGTGGGCCTCTCCAAGAACAACTAAAAAAACTTTGAACCCCTTAGCGCGCACTGTTTTTGAGGAAAGAATTTAGGAAACCGGGGCGCCCGCCGAGCGAGGGCCATTGGCCAGAAGCCCTAGCGGGGTCGCTCCAACCGGAGGTCGGGCATGGTGTAGCTGCTGTTGGTAAGGCCAGAATCATCCAGCATGTTCGCCCCAAGGCTGTAAAGGTCGTAGTAGCCGGTCCGGCTCGAATACTTGAACGGTTCACCCGAGAAAGGGTCCGTGGTCAGGAACGGATCATCCTTCGGCAAGGTGTCGGGAAGTTGGCCCCTGCGGGCCAAGAGGGTCAAGCGAGCCTCCTGAGCGAAAAGCCGTACCTGCGCCAAGGCTCTGTCTCGAATCGGCAGGAAGTGGCGGGGGCCGCGGAGAAGCTGGCTGGCGAACCGCTTCCAGGGTCGGTACTTCGCCTTCCTGTCCTCCTCGTTCAGCTCTTTTTCGGTGGGGCGACGATTTGCCGGGCGAACCCCCCAAGAGTTCACTCGGTCTACTTCGGAATCCGCCTCCGCAACAAAGCCGGCAAAGTATCGCGGACGTTCGCTGTGATCTTTGGCGCGCAACTCGCGCAAGTAGTCAATCGCCTCTCTCGTAGTCGGGCCGAGCATCGCGTGCATCCCATCGAATTCGTTGATGCGATACTGGTCTTGGAGGTACTGGATCGCGATGCGCATCTTCACACGCTCGTGAGCCATGGTGACGCGCAAAGGCTGAATGCGCCCAATGGCTCCTCGTAACCCATTTTCCAGTGTGGTCAGTTGGGCATCGCTCAGGTCGTCAAGAACCGGTGCCATCACCTGCCGACACCCGCCCGCGATGGCATAGCCAATGGTTGCATCAAGGGTGTCTCCGCCCGTCAGGTCGTATCCAAACCGACTGGCCAAGATCGTCAAACGAATCGCCTTGTCAAAGTCCTTTTCCTTGATTGCCAGCATCGTCGCATACTGGAGGCCCAATCCAATAAGGCGCCAGCCCTCGCGACGAGGGCTGGGCTCGAACGGTCCGAGCTTTTCGGATGTGAAATCGATCGGTTGCATGCTCGCCCGCCTCAGCAGGGGTTCGACCCGATTCGTCGCACCCATGATCAACTGCCGCTGAGTGTCGAAGTAGTCTTTGCGGTCCGCGACCTTGCCAACTTCCTTCTGCACCTGCAGACCGGCCTCGACATAGTCCGCGAAGGCCCCCTTGGCATCGGTGTCGGCTTCAAGTCGCCAATCAGGATAAGGTGCTGGACCCTTCGGGCCGCAACCCGGCAAGCCCGCCAAAATCATCGCCAGGCAAGTAAAAATGCTGACCGTCCGCGCCATCCGTGGAAGGGACATGTATTGATCGTACCGCAGACAGTATCATCGATTTGGTTCGTGGAGAGAAACATGAAGGGAGTAATTCTTGCCGCCGGAAAGGGAAGCCGGCTCTATCCGGTGACTCACGTCATCCCCAAGCCGCTGCTGCCGCTGGCCAACCGCCCGACGCTGCACTACGCGTTCGACCGCCTCAAGGAAATGGGAGTCACCGACATCGCCATCGTCGTCGGCGAGAACGAATCCAAGATGCGCGATGCCTTGGGTGATGGGTCCGAACTGGGGGTCAACCTCACCTACGTCCGACAGCCCGAAGCCAAGGGCCTGGCTCATGCCGTCGGCTACGCCAAGGACTTCGTCGCGGGCGATCCGTTCGTGATGTACCTCGGCGATGCGCTCTACGGCTCGGACTTCCGCGCCCACGCGGCCAAGTTCCTCGAGTCCGGTGCGGCGAACCTGAATATCGTCAAGCCCGTGCCCGACCCCAGCCGCTTCGGCGTCGCCAACGTCGAAGGCGACCGCATCGTCAAGCTCGTCGAGAAGCCCAAGGAACCCGAATCGAACCTGGCCATGGCGGGGATGTACTTCTTCGGCCCCGAGCTCTGGGACATTCTCCCCGACCTCCAGCCCAGCGCGCGCGGCGAGTACGAGATCACCGACGCCATCCAGATGCTCATCGATCGCGGCCACACCGTCCTCGCAGGCCAGTTCGAAGATGAGTGGTTCGACACCGGCACTCTGGATTCGTTCTTGGAGAGCACCTCCTGGCTCATCGACGGCGAGGTCTTGATCGATCCGACTGCCACCGTCACGGCAGAAGTTGGTGCAAACGTGGTGGTGGGTGCCGACGCCACCGTGACCGCGCCCTCCATCGAAGATTCAGTCGTCCTGCCCGGAGCCCACGTGACCTCGACCGGCCCCATTCGCCACGCCGTCCTCGGCGGGCACCTCACCATCGAAGGCGCCGAAGGCGTCATCCTCCATGGCGATCATTCCTGACCGGATTCTTCGCCGTAGACCTGAATCGACCCTGAGTAGCAAGCGACCCAGACTCGCCGCTCCTCGGGGTCGTAGGTGATCCCGATGGGGTTCTTGGGAGTCGCAATCACCTGCGTGACTTCCATGTTTTGGGTTCGGATCTGGCAGAATTTGGCTCCGACGTACGTCACGACGTAGAGCCTCTGGCCATCGGGCGTGAGGACCATCGACCGGGGCTCAGCCCCGACCGCAGTGCGGCCGACAACCTTGCGGGTATGGGTGTCGATCTTGACCACTTGGCCAGCGCCGTTCAGGCTGGCGTAGAGCCAGCGGCCGTCCGCGCTTAGGCACAAGTGCCGGGGTGAGACTCCCACGTTCGAAATCCATTCCACGCGAAAGTCGCTCAGCGACACCACGGCAATCTGGACCGCACCGACTAGGGCGACGTAAGCAACCGAGCCATCCGGCGCGACCGCGATTCCTCGTGGGAAGCGGCCAAGATAGACCGACCGGACCTCCCGGAGGCTGATGGCATCGACGACGCTGAGATCGGAGCTCACCCAGTTCGAAACCAGCACGGTCTGCCCATCCGGCGTGACCGCCACGAACTTGGGGACCGAACCGACGAGCACTCGGCCATCGATCTTCATGGCGGCCAAGTCCACACGGTAGACGTAGCTGCGATCAAAGACGCCGCGGCGCGACTGGGTCCGGTCGTTACCCGGGTTCGAAAAGCCAGGCCCCGTCATCTCGTAGTTGGAGACCCAAGCATATCGGCCATCGGGCGAGATGGCGGCTTCCACCGGGCTACCCCGCACAAGTTGCCCGCCGATCACGGTGCCATCCGGAATGGTTGCCAAGAGCCGATGCTGACGGTCATAAACCGTGATCGTGTGACGATACATCATGTTCTGGGCCAAGAACAGGCCGTTACCGGCATAAACCACCGACTTGGGCGATATGTCGCCTCGGATGGTGTGAACGTGGCGCAGTTTTGGCATCGGATCGAGCCAAAAGGCTGCGAGGGTCAGGATGACAAGGGCCACCCGAGCATCCTACCGCGAACCAGAAGACGATAGGGCCGTCGTCACACCATCAATTCGGTGCGGCGTCCCTGAAATTCCGGACTCTGGACACGTCCACTGCAATGGAGGTGACAGATGATCGGTATTTACGCTCTAGCGGTCCTGCTTCAGGGAGTGCCCCAGGCGCCACAGACGTTGACGACTCGGATTGAAGAGGCTTCGGTCTTTCGCAATGGCCTTGTGATGGTGACTCGTATGGCCGAGGTGCCCATCGGGAAGCACTCGTTCGTGTTGGATGTGCTTCCCGATGTTCGGGATGGGGCGTTTTGCTACCGGGTCGGCGAGGGGATGCGGGTCAGTGAGATCCGGACTCGCTTGAAGGTCGAAAAGGGAACTGAAGAGCGCAAGGCCTCGACCGTTTCCGACTACCTGTTCGCCAACAAAGGCAAAGTGGTTGGCCTCACACTGGTTCGCGGCGAGAAGACCGAAGAGGTGAAGGGCACGATCACTTCGCTGGAGCAATCCGGAGTGACCCTGCTACAGGAGAATGGCAAGCTTCGCCTGATCCCGATGGGCCAGATCCAGGACCTGGACACCGCAAGCCTCGCAAGCTCAGTCGTCGTGCCTCGTCAGACGGTCAAGGTGACGATTGGGATGACGATTGAGACCCCAAAGGCATCGCAGATTCGGATCCTGACGCTTGAGTCCGGCGCGATTTGGACGGGGTCGTACTTGCTCGATTTGACCGGTGCGACTTCGGCCCGGATTGAGGGTAAGGCTCAGGTGGGAATCTCGAGTTTGAAGTTCGAGAACACCACGCTCAAGGCCATCGCCGGGCAACCCTCGTGGAGTCCGAACTCCAAGTTCGACCTCATCACGGGCATGGGCGGGCTGAAGGCCTACCAGTTCAAAGACCAGGAGCGGTATCGCGAAGCTCTTGGCTTCGCCAAGGATCCCTACGAAGAAGCAATTCAGGCAGTGCAGGAGCAAAGACTGCGCGACCAGAGGATGCGTATTGAGGGCCCGCAGGCGGTAACCATTGCGTCTGCCGATGCGCTTTGGGGAAATGCCAATGGAAACTTCGGCCTGGCCAACAATCGGGAGCCCGGCCGAGCTATTGATGCGACCATGGAGCGAGTCGACAACCTATTCGCCTATCCACTTGGGACGGTCTCGATGGAGCCCGGGGAGCGGCTGACGCACATGCTCTTCGAGCAGCCCGCCGAGTACGAGCCAATTCAGCTTTGGGAGGTTTGGCTTGGGGAGCGACCCTATGAGGATCGCCAGAGGTATGACGCCCAAGGGCAACCGATTCCAGTCAATGACAACCTCATGTTGAGCGCCCTCAACGTTCGTAATCAGGGGAAAGTGCCCTGGACGGATGGGCTCGTGATGGTGATGCGCGATGGCGTGCCGAATGCCCAGGTGACAATGCCATTCACGCCTGCGGGCCGGACCGCCCAACTTGTGATCGGTACGTCGCAAGACGTGGTCGGGACGACTTCCCTCCGGCAACTGAGTGCGGAGCGTGTCTTGAAGGCAGATGTTTACGTCAACGAAGCGACATTGCTAGCGACCTTGACCGTGCGTAACGACCGGGACGAGAACGTCCGAACCGAGGTTCGGGCGAGCTATGTCGGGGAGTTCTTCGAAGGTCTCGGTTGGTCACCGCCCACCCTGACCGTCACCCCGAATTCACGTCGTCAGACGATCACCCAGCGTGTTTCGCTTGCTCCGAAGGAGTCCAAGACAATTACCTTCAAGTACAAGAAGGTGATCAACTAGACGACGACTGGGCCGGAATCCAGAGTGATCGGGCGTTGTTTCGGATCACGGAAGTTCGGGACTCGAATGGGGACGCCGCCGTTGGCAATGGAGATCTGGGAGCACAGCCCGGCGGCGGTCCATTCCAGGGCATCGTAGATGTCGATGTCGGGGGGCGACCCGTCGCGGATGGCTTGGGCATAGAGCCGTCCGGTGTGGTAATCGCCCCCACCATGCCCCGTGCTCTTGGCCGCGTCCATGTGGGCGCGCCAGTCGGCAGGGAAGAACTCTTGGAAGTCGCTGAGCGGTTGCCACTGCCGATGTGGGTCGGTCCAACTGACACTCTTGTTCTCGCCGATCCAGATTCGGGAGGGGATGTTTCCTCCACGGCCGCTCTCGTAGGTTCCATGGACGCCTTGCAACGAGTAGTAGGTCATCCCGGGTGTGTTTGACATCATATCCAGCCGCATCTTTAGGAGCTTGCCGCTGGCCAGCTTCACCAAAGTGAGGCTCGTATCGTCGTGAGGGTGCTCGGGGTCGGTGTGGATGCCAGTTCCGAGACAGGTCACGGACTCGATCCGCTCGGTTGGATCGAATGCTTTGAACCACTGCATGGGCGGCCCGAGTTCGTGGGTGATGTAGGTGTTGCCGGGGGCGCCGACCTGCCAATAGTAGCGCCATGTCGGGCTGCCGTCGGCATGGTGATGGAGGAAGCGGACATCGTGGATGTATTCGCCTTCGCCAAAGTAAAGCGGTCCGAAGACCCCGCGCCGCGCCATCTCACGGATCAAGACGTTCTCTTCGAAGTAGCAGTAGTTCTCGGCAAGCATGTACGTTTTCCCGCTCGCCCGGACCGCATCGAGGAGTTGCCAGCATTCGTCCAGGGTGACGGCGGCCGTGACTTCACAGAGCACGTGCTTGCCCGCCTGGAGAGCAAGAATGGCTTGGGGCACATGCAGTTGCATCGGGCTACCGATGGCGACTGCATCCACATGGTCGAGCATCTCTTCGAACCTGCTGAAGCCCTGCGTCACACCGTGCTCGGCGCACTGCTCGGCCAGGGCCTTGGGGTCGATCTCGCAAAATGCCGTCACGTCCACGCCATCAACAGAGCGGATTCCTTTGACTGCGCTCGCCCCGCGACGCCCGACAATGCCAACTCGAATCATGCCCCGTTTTACCAGGCAGTCGATAAGGCATGAGGTGAGAGGCGAGAACACTTCGGTGGTCCCGATCTCGATGGATGACCGAATTCAAGTAATGTAGAATCAAGTCTACATGTTTGATGGCTTCTTTGACTTTGTCGCCAAGGTCCGGCCTGCGCGCGATGAACTCGAATCGCTCATCCTCTGCGGGGCGCTGGATAGTCTCTCGCCGAACCGACGGGCGATGCTCTGGGCGATCCCCGAGGCGATGCATCACGCCCAGGCGGTGCGCCAGCAGCAGGACGAGAATCGCTTGCCATTTGAGGTCCCGGCCCCGCCTCTCGATCCCTTGATCGAGGACTTTGACCGTGAAGAGAAAGCCATCCACGAGCGACGCCTGCTTGGCCTGGATATCGACCAGCACCTCATGTCCTTCGAGCGCGAACGCATCATGGAGAGGGGCGGAATCACTGCCTCTCAGGCCAAGCAACTGAACCATGGTCGGAAGGCGATTGTGGTGGGCAACCCGATTCGGTTGCGGTTCCCGCCGACGCCGAGCGGCAAGCGGGTCGTCTTCTTCGACCTTGAGGATGAGACCGGACTGCTGAATGTCACCTGCTTCGATGCGGTCTACCAGCGTGATGGGCACGCCATTGTTTGCTCCCCTTACGTCACGATCATCGGCGAAGCCCAAGACCGCGATGGCCATATTGCGTTCCTAGCCCAGCGTGTCTTCGCCTATCAGCCCATCTTGATGCGGGATCGCGTGGTGACCTTGCCGATTGGCACCGCTGATTTTCTCGTGGGTTAGGGGTATCTTTTGTCGGACATGAAGCGCCTGGTGGCCCTCTTTGCCGCTCTCACGGCGTTTTCTTTCGCGCAAGCAGAAAGAATCCTCCTGATCCCCCTCGACAGTCGACCAGCCGCCGGGCAGTTTGCCCAAATGATCGGGCGAATGGCCGCGATCGACGTTCGGATGCCGCCGTACGAGACCCTCGGCCAGTTTACGAGCCCAGGAAACCCCGACAAGATTCTGACCTGGCTAGAGCAACAGGACCTGAGCGACGTGGTCGCCGTGGTCGCCAGCACGGACATGATCGCCTACGGAGGCCTCATCCCTTCGCGCGAAGAAGGTGTATCGGTCAGCCTAGCGCTCTCCCGTCTGCGTCGCCTTTCCGAAATCGTTAGGAAGTCTTCCTCTACTCGACTCTTTGCCTTCTCATCTACCATGCGATTGGTGCCTACGGCGACCAAGCAAAAGGCCAGATGGCGCATGCAGTTGGCAAAGTATGTCGAGTTGCGCGATAAGGCTTCGCGCTTTCCTTCGCTCGTCAATCAGTCACAACTTGCCAATCTCAAAAGCCATGTACCGGTGGAGCAGATGCGATGGTACGAGCGAACACGCGTCCGGAATCATGAAGTACAAGTGCAGCTTGTCCGCATGATGGGGGCTAGACGATTTGACTATCTCGTCATCGGCCAGGATGACGCCCGCGAATTCGGTCCTCACGTTCCGGAAAATAAGCAGCTACGCGCCATCGTTGAACAGATAGGCGTTGCTGGTTTGGTCTATTTTTGCGAAGGTATTGACCAACATGCCAATGTCCTGCTCAGTCGGGCCCTGCTAAAGGCTAACGATTGGACGCCAAAGGTTCGAATTATCTACTCCGACCCGGCTGCCGCCACTCAGTTTGCCGCCTACGAATCGAAACCGATTGGAAAGAGCTTGGAAGACCAACTATTGGCCAGCGGAGCGCGAGTTGCCGAACCCGGTGGGAACTATGACTACAGTCTATTCCTCAACTCTCCAAACCCAAGGGCCTCTGAGCTAGAAAAGTTCCTAAAGATGCTGCGTGAAGAGGTGGATCAGGGCTTCCCGATCAGCGTGGCCGATATCAATCTATCGCTAAAGGACGGTACGTCTGACCCGCGTGTCTTCGCGGTCTTGAACGACAATGCGCGCATCTTCCGCCTGCTCTCCTTCGCGGGTTGGAACACAGCGGGCAACACGATGGGGACCGCCATTCCCGCCGCCAACGTCTACCTCTTGGCGCGCCGCCTCCGAGTTGATCCACTCGCTCGCGAGGTCGCCCAGCGCGAATTCTTGCTCCACCGCTTCGTGAACGACATCAGTTACCACAAGATCACCCGGCCCGAGGCGTACCGACTTCTCGATAGCCTCCCGGGGGCAACGCGAGAGGAAACCTACGGAAAGCAACTGGCGGAACTAAACCAATTTGTTCAGCGTGATATGCTGAAGCACCTCACCGATACCTTTCGCACCCAGTTCCTTGGCCAAAGGTTCTTCGCGGGCACGGACCAGTTCGTTTTTGTCGACTTGAGCGACATCAAGATATTTCTGCCTTGGCCGCGAGTCTATGAAGTTCGCTTGGAGTTTCGCCTCCAAGCAAAACTGCTTACCCCTTAGTATAGGGAAATAGGTATTGGAGAATGGTCGGCATTCGCTTGGCCCAAGCACCTTCTTGATGAATCGCACCAGGATCTTCCATGTAGCGAAGATCTTGGTCGAGGATCCATCCTTTCTGAACCAGGGCGTCGCGTAGTGCGAGTGTATTGGGAACTGCACCGGGGCCTTCGGCCGTGCCAATATCGACCCAAATCTTGGACTTCGTCTTTTTCGGGAGCATCTCGACGAACTTCAGCATGACTCGGTTGTCCCACCAGACCGATGGCGAGACGACCGCCAATTTGGAGAAGACATCAGGACGAGACAGCCCGGAGTAGAGGGTGATGATTCCGCCGAAAGATGACCCGCCCAAGCCCGTATGCTCTGGCCCGCGTAAAGTTCGAAACTTCCGGTCAATAAACGGCTTCAATTCCTCAGTCAGAAACCTCAAGTAGATAGGTGCTCGCCCCCCTCCTTGCGAGTTCCCTTGGACAAAGCGGGTCGGAAGATACTCATTGGCCCGATCAACCCCAGCGTTATGGATGCCGACAATGATCAGTGGTTCGATCTTCTTTGCGCGAATGAGCTCTTCCGCTGTTTCATCCAGTCGCCACTCTTTATTCGGCAAGTAGGATGTCATGCCATCGAAGAGGTTCTGGCCGTCGGCCATGTAGAGTACGGAGTAACGTCGGCGCGATTTCTCGTAGTCCGGCGGAAGGTAGATCACGAGATCGCGCTTATTGCCCAAGGAAGCCGAGACAAAATCACGGATAACGGTCACGTTACCCGTGATTGATCGGACTCGAACTTCACCATCTTGGGCAGAAACGAGGGCAGCAGCGATCATAGAAGCCAGCATGGACACTGTTTTACCAAAAAATTGTCCCCCTGGTTCTTCGACCAGGGGGGCCAAGCGGTCGAACCCTCAGGGCGTGACCGTTATCACACGATTGGTTGAGAATTGCCCGAAATAGGCAATGCCGGCTTGACGCATGCGCCATTGGAAGTTGTAGGTTCCCGGGGTGGCGGGAGCGGTTACGTTGAAGGTGAAGGTACGGCTCGCCCCAGGGGCAACCGTGACCGCAGAGGGAAGCCAAACCGCGCTGGTGCCAAAGGCGGTGTTCTCAAGCGGATTTTGCGTCCTCATGCCATAGGCGTTCGATCCGCTTCCCACCCACGTGTTCGTGCCCGTGTTTTGGAACGTCACAGACACGCTGTAGGTTTGGCCCGCAACCATGGTCGTGGGAACCGACTGAGAGACAAACGCTGAGTCATTGGGCGACTGGAGCACCGTGATGACCGTATTCGGTGAAAACTCTCCGAAGTACTCGACGCCGCTCTGCCGCATGCGCCATTGGAAGTTGTAGTTTCCGCCGGTGCTCGGCGCCGTCACGTTGAAGGCAAAGGTTCGCGTGGCTCCGGGTGCAACCGTCACGCCGCCAGGAATCCAACTCTGGTTGACGCCCCAAGTCAGGTTCTCCAGAGGATTCTGGGTCCGGACGCCATAGCTGCTGGTCCAAGTCGTGGTGCCCGTGTTTCGCATCGTGATCGAAACGGGATAAACCTGGCCCGCGGTCATCACTGACGGCACCGATTGGGAGACAAAGAGGGCCTCGTTCGGTCCCTTGCTTACCAATAGGCTCGCGCTTTGCGAAGTCGAAGCGAAGGTCGCGGTGATGGTCGCCGTCTGAGCGACGGTCACAGCCGAAGTTGTGATCGAGAACGTTCGGCTCGTCTGCCCCTCGGGGATGGTCACCGAAGCAGGCAGTGTCGTGGCGGTCGAAGTACTGGCGAGAGCGATGACGGCCCCGCCCTTGGGAGCGGCGGAATCAAGGGTGACAACTCCGCTGATCGGGACCGAAGTGCCTCCGGCGACGCGACCAGGCGTCACCTGAAGCGAAGCCACCGAAGGAGCGCGATGGCCGGAGACCACCAGCGAGAAGCTCTGGCTTCCGCTCGGGAGCATCGCGCCCTTCGCGGTAACAGTGATCGTATAGAGTCCTGCGGGAGGCGTGGCAATGCGAATCTGTTCGACATTGTCAACGATGTTATCCGCCGTGGTCGCCGCCGTTGACGGGTTCAGCCGATCGAGGCGATAGGGGAGGTAGGTCGTTGCCCCGGACGAAATCCGCAGGTCAAGGTCGTTGACGAGCATGCGGGTTCCACCGTCGAGTACGGCTGGAGCCAAGGTGCCCGCGGGGTCAATCCAGGCGATTGTGGCTCGCAGCGGCGTGGTGCCGTCGCAGTACACCACCCGCGAGAAGCTCGCTCCCGTGGCGAGGGACTTCTCGAAGATGTTGTCGCGACGCAGGAAGTCGGCGGAGACCAACTGTGCGGCTTTGAGCGTGTTCAGAACACCCCAGCCGGTGTTGTAATCCGGACCGGCCGTCCCCGCTTCGTCGGCGGTCTGAACGGCGATGGCCTTCAGGGTCGAGGATCGGGGCGTAAAGCCATTGAGGCTACGAAAGTTTTGCAACACCAGACCCAGCGAACCAGAAAGGTTCGGCGAGGCCATTGAGGTACCAGAGCTGCTTGCGTAGGAGTTGGTTGGCACCGTCGAGTAGAGCGACGCGCCATTGGCGACGAGGTCAGGCTTGATTCGTCCATCGTCAGTGGGACCGCGACCACTGTAGCTGGAGACCGTGACCGTGCTGGTGGGTCGCCAGCCGCCAATGAGGTCATCAATCGACCCCACGGTCAGGGCGTTCTTGCTGGTCTGGTACCCGGGCGGAAGGGTGTCATAGCCCGAGGTGCCGCCGTCGCGATCACGCACCGCTGAAGTGAGGACCCAAGATGTTTGGCTGGCATTGAGAGCCCAGTGGCTAACCGGCTGGGTCGACGGACCTTCGAATCGATCGTTCGCAGCGGCGATGACCGGCAGGTACGTGTTTGCACTGTAGATTAGGCTATCCAGGTCCTGGGCGGTGGAGTCGTAGTACCCAAAGTTCCAGTCTTCGGTCGTGCTGATGGTGGTGTCGCCGAGCCAAGCCCATCGGCCATCCCCAAGCAAATTGTTGGACCAGCCTACGACGTATCCGTAGGAGTGATTGCTGATATTCAAGCCATTGGCGGCGGCGGTGGTCATTTCCGTCAGGTCGCCGTTCCAGTCGTAGCAGTCAAGGTTCGCTTGGTAGCTCATGCCCCGGGCAGCGGCGACGATACCACTGGCGACCATGGTTCCGGCCACGTGAGTCGCGTGCCCGCTGGTCGAGGACGGTGAGTCACGTTGAACGGCGCGCCCGCCAAACTCTGGGTGCGCGGTCTGCACTCGGCCACCATCCCAAACCCCAAGCCGGACGCCATTGCCCGTTAGGTTGAGGCCCGAGGTCCCTCCCGGCCAAAGTTCGTCGGTGCTCACCGTATCGGCGGCATTTAGGTTTTGAGTCTTGAGGTACTTCGGTCCCCGATCGAATCCGATGAGTTGAGCAAAACTGCCCTCATCATCAACAAAACTGGGAATTCCAAGTCGATCTGACCAAAGCATGGCGCGGGCATGGCTTGCGGCAAGTCGGTTCTCGACTCGAGCTCGGAGGAACTCGAGGGCCACTACATCGGGGCGATTCTGCGCCGAGGCCAGCCCCGTCAGGGCGAGCATCGAGGCAGCGAGGGCAATTTGGATATCTTTACGCATAGGTCACCAGATAACAAAGTTTACGCTACAAACGCCCCATTCAATTCAAGCTACATTGCGCTGTTAAGCGCAAGAAATGCTCGCGAAAGACCGAACTTATGGGTTCAATTTGCCGTCAAACGTCACGGAGAGACCATCGGCAAGCGACTCCCTTTTTGGGTCCCCGGTCGCGTTCTTTTTTGTGTTGGTCGATTCAAACACGAGTATCGTCGTACCCTTGCCTGCGTCGGCCTTATACTTCCCGGCGGCAGCTACATTCAGCGCATAACCGTACTGGCCCTCAGTTCCGCGAAGATCGGGGCGGACTAGCTTCTGTTTGGCCGATGCCGGGTCCAAGTCGTTCGAGGCGAGTCTGTTCTCAATGGCATCCATCCAACGATCGGCGGGCGGAAACGCGCCCTCAGAATCGTGATAGAGCATCAAGGCGGTGTGGAGCGCCTTTAGACTCGCCCGCGAGTCACCATCAAACTTCATGCGGTCTTCCTTCACCAAGGCGGCCTGGAGGATGCCCCGATTCCACAGGTCACGCACCGCGTTGCCAGGTTCCGTGAAGAACAAGAAGCCGATGGCTCCAATCACCACGACCAAGCAACCACAACCAAGCGCACGGATTCGTTTTTTTCGCCGGGACACATGCCCATTATCCTAGTAATTCGGTCTGCTGCGGGCCGTTTGTCCTTCGAGCGGCCATAATCCAGATATGCCAGAAGCACCACAAGTCGGCGAAGAAGTCGGCGTTATTCAAACGAACTTCGGTCGGATCGTTGTCAAGTTTCGTCCCGACAAGGCCCCTCTCCACGTCAAGAACTTCAAGGAACTCGCCCGCAGTGGGTTCTATGACGACACTCTCTTCCACCGCGTCATCCCCGGCTTCATGATCCAAGGCGGCGATCCGCTGACCAAGGACCGAGCCAACCGTGCCCGCCACGGAACCGGCGGACCGGACAAGCGCATCAAGGCCGAGTTCAACGACCTAAAGCATACAAAGGGCGTCCTCAGTGCGGCCCGATCGTCCGATCCGAACTCAGCCGGCAGCCAGTTCTTCTTGATGGCGGCCACGTCACCCCACCTGGACGGTCAATACTCCGCCTATGGCGAGGTGGTCGAGGGACTTGAAGTGATCGATACCATCGTCGCGTTGCCGCGAGATAGCCGCGACAATCCGAATCCCGCGAACCCTGCGATCCTTGAGTCCGTCACTATTCACAACTGGCCCCTCGAGTAGCGCCAACCGAAACATATGACCTGTCACCTGCTCGCTGCCGTCATCCTTCTCGCCATTGCTGGCAGCCAGCAGGAACCCGAGTTCGCCCTAATCTGGAAGCCAGTTCAGGGCCAGGAACTCAACTATGCCTTCACGATGAAAGTCGATTCGAGTGAAGGCAAGTTCGAAATCCGCGGTGACACTCTCATGAAGGTGACCAAGATCGAAGAGAACGGCGATTACACTGTCGAATCTTCGAGCAAGAACCAGAAGGTCGCGGTCGACGGTCACGAAGAGGACCTCGACGACGACCCCGAGCCCGAGGTGACCAAGTACACCGCGAAAGGCCAGAAGATCCCGCCGAAAGATGCCAAGGAAGATGAGGAGGGGCCAGACCCTCTCGCCGTCAACATCCTTGACCCGATCACGGATTTCGCCTCACCTGCGGGCCCAATCAAGAAGGGCACCACTTGGACCGAAGAGTACAAAGCGGATGAGAAACTTGGCCGCGCGGCCTGTAAGGTGGTTTACGAAGTAATCGGAGCTGAAAAGCGGGGCGAGTACGACTGTGTTCGCCTCAGCGCGAAGCTCACGCAAACTGAAGGGGGATCGCCCGCCAAGGCAGAGGGCCACTTCTTGATCTCAACCAAGGACACGACGCTGGTGGATTTTGTGATCAACGTCGAGGGGTTTCGCCCCGAACCAGCTGCCCCGTCGTCGTCCGTCACCTTCAGTTTGATCCGGAAGTAAGGCATGCCGGTCTACGAGTACCGTTGCAACACGTGCGCCCGGAAGTTTTCTGCACTGATCGGAATGGTTGCACAGCCTGATGATGGCCGGTGTCCGCATTGCCAGAGCGCCGACACCGCCAAGCTCGTTTCTCGCTTCGCGCGATACCGATCCGAAGACGACCGAATTGATGCCATGGCCGACCGGCTGGAAGGGATGGGAGAGCCCGATAGCCCGGCTGCCATGCGCGAAATGGTCCGCGAGCTAGGCAAAGCCATGGACGACGATGCGTCGGACGAAATGGAAGAGATGCTCGAATCCGACCTAGCCGGTTCGGATTCGAGCGAAGAGTAGGTGTTTAGAAGTAGCCCTTCGAGGTCTTGTCAGCGGTGTCGAGAAAGTCGGCGACAAAGGTCTTGAACTCATCGTCCGTGATCTGGTCGCTGAGCGGAATGAAGCGATAGAACACTCCGTCGACTTCCTTGCCATTCGTCAGCCGGGATTTGAACATGTCGATCTTCAGGTCACGCGTCTTGGAAACGAAGCCTCCCGGACCGCGATAAAGAAAGATTGCCATCGACTTGCCACGAGGGCCATTCAGCTTGGCGAAGGTCGCCGGAACAGTACCACGCGACTGAGTGGGAATATCGATCTTGGTTTCCGAAAGGATTTCGTACCCCTGGCTCGTGAAACATGTTCGAGGGTCGTGGAAGCTGTTCACGTCGTTCCCGGCAATAACCACTGCGTCGAATGACTTGTTCCCGCTCGTGAAGATGCGCGCCACAATGCCAAACGGCATCAATGTGTCGTAGGTCATCTTGCTCATCTTGTAGCTCTGGCCGGAAGTCGCATCAACGGGGTAGAAGTTGTACTTGCCGACCGACGTGGGGGCCAGGGCCTCCAATTCGGACTCGGTCTTCTTCGGGTAGTTCGCCTGGGGGGCGGCCACCAAGGCGGCACCAAACAGGAGGAGCGTGCCTCCGAGAATGTAGGAGCGTAGCGTCAGTCTTTCCATCCAAGTAACCTCGCAAATCGGAAGAGAATCAAGAAGCAGAGAATCAGGGTGATGTACCCAGAATAGTCGTGGAACTGGTGGCCTGCATCTGGGCCGTAGGTGTCTCCCACGATGCCGATTAGAGCGATTCGCAGGCCATTGATGAGCACGGCGAACGGCAGAATCGTGAGCACCAGGATCAGGTTGCCCCACCACTTCAGGCCGCCGACCATCACAAAGAACAAGGTGAAGGCGGACAAAGCGATGATCAGCTTCAGGCCGGAGCACGGAACGCCGACGTCGAGCTGGAAGTTGCTCAGGTGGACCATCGTCGGGCTCTCTTGGAACGGCTGGAAGCCGAGCGCCTTGAGCATCTGGAACGAAACCTTGGCCGACGCCACCTGGAGCGGATTGGTGTAGTTGTCAATAACAGGTGTCCAGACTGGCAAGGCAAAGGTGAGGAAGAAGACGGGCATCGTCATCGCGTACATCCAAACCCAGCCGCCTACAAACCCGATTCCTAACCAAAGGGCGATGAGGAGTGCGAACGATCCCGTCAGTTTGATGTCATTGATTGAAGAAACCCAACCGACATAGAGAATCGGGATCATCAGAAGACCGGCAAGCCATGAGGGTCTTGGGGTCAGCTTACTGAGGTTGAGGGAACCAGCCTCCCGGTCCGCTCGCGGAAACAGCATGCCTGCCTTACCAAGTGGAAGCACAATCGGACTGGCTCCGTTCCACCAGCGGAAGAGAACGTATCCCGCGATAAGTGGGACCAAAAAGCCGTGCGAATAGTATTCGTTGCTGGTCCAGAGCTCGGGCAGCGTGCTTACCGTACTCCAAAAGGCGAGGATGAACCCCAGCAACAGAACGACCCCGGGCCGAAATGCGGGCGACGCCATGATCGCTTGATAGTCGAAGCCCGGCGCCTTCTTTACTTCACTGGCATCCAGCGCTTGGGTTCCTTGTGGGTCCATGTTCTTCATATAATTTGTCGCTCGAAACAAGTCATTGCGTTGGCCCTAGCACGAAAAGGACAAACTCACCAACACCAAGAGACGCCCGGGAGTTCCCCGGGGTTCCCTTTGTGCCCATTCTTTAGAGTTCGCGAACTTTGATCGAGACCGCCCGAACCTTCTGCGCTTCCGATTTGGGGCACACGAGAATGCCGTCCGGAGTCGCGATCACGATAATGTCCTTGAGGCCAACCACGCCTACCGCAATGTCGGGAATCGTATTCCAAAGGATGCTGCCTTCGGTGTCCACCATAGCGACCCTGCCCTCCACGACGTTGTTGTTCTCGTCCGCTGGGCGACTTCGCTCCATCGCGTCCCACGATCCAACGTCGTCCCAAGCGAATTCGGCTCGGACGACATAGACCGACTTGGCTCGCTCCATGACGGCAAAGTCCACGCTGATATTGGGCAGCTTCTCGAACGCGACCTTGGCGCCATCTTCGTCGCCCGCTTTAAGAGCGGTCGCAATCTCATCGACAATCACCCGAGAGTCGGGCTGAGACGATTCCAGTTCACCCAAGAACGAACCCAAAGTGAAGAAGAACATGCCTCCATTCCAAAGGTAGTTGCCCGCGGCCAGGAACTTGTTCGCCGTTTCAAGGTCTGGCTTCTCAAGGAATCGAACCGCTTTCTGGCCCGAGCCGCTCTCGGTCGCGAATTCGCTTGCGGTGTCGGCCTCGATGTAACCAAACCCAGTTTCCGCACGAGTCGGCTGGATGCCAAGGGTCACAATTCCGCCCTTCTGCTCGGCAATCTCGAAGGCGGTTTGGCAATTTGTACGGAACAGCTCGGGATCTTCGATGCGGTGGTCGGCGGTCAGAACCCCAACCGTGGCATCCTCGTGACCCCGCGCCACGAGGGTCGCGGCGACCCAGCAAAGGCAGCCCAGAGTGTTCCTTTTCGCTGGCTCGGCGACGACCTGGTCGGCCGCGTATCCGGCCGAGATGAAGGGGTCGCGGAGGGCGACGCTGGTCGCAATCAGCACCTGATCGGCCCCAACCAGAGGCTCGGCGCGGGTGACGGCCTCATCCAGCATGGTCTGGTCCGGTCGGGTCAACCGCAGCATCTGCTTAGGACGCCCCGGTTTCGACATCGGCCAAAATCGCTCGCCCGAACCGCCCGCCATAACCACCGCAAATCGCTTCATCTTCTCTCCCGCGGAACCCGCCAACCCATGATGACACGCCGGTACACTCCTAAGCCATGAAAGTGTTGGTCGCAGACAAATTTGAAAGTAGCGGACTGGACGGCCTAACCGCCCTCGGCGCGACCGTGGTTTACGAACCAGACCTCGTCGACGAGGCGCTTGGTGCCCGAATCAAGGAGTCTGGAGCCGACGTTTTGGTCGTGCGTTCCACCAAAGTCACCGGCGAGATGATGGAGGGCTCTCGGCTCGCCGTCGTCATCCGCGCGGGCGCGGGCTACAACACGATCGACACAGAAAGTGCAAGCCAACTCGGCATCCGAGTAGCGAACTGCCCCGGCAAGAACTCCCACGCTGTTGCCGAGCTAGCCTTCGGCCTCATGCTTTCGCTCGACCGCCGCATCCCCGACAACGTCGCCCAACTGCGCGACGGCAAGTGGAACAAGAAAGAATTCAGCAAGGCCAGGGGCATCCATGGCCGCACGCTCGGCCTGATCGGCATGGGCAACATTTCGCAGGAGATGATCCCTCGCGCCAAAGCATTCGGAATGTACGTGGTCGCCTACTCGCGCTGGATGACCCCGGACGTCGCCGCTGCCCTCGGCATTGGCCGCGCCTCCTCGCTCGAAGAACTCGCCTTCATGTCCGATGTGGTTTCGGTCCACGTCGCGCTGACCCCGGACACTCGCGGTTCGATCAACGCAGACTTCTTCAACAAGCTCCGCCCTGGCTCGCTTTTCATCAACACGAGCCGAGCCGAAGTTGTCGATCAGGCGGCACTACTGGATGCAGTTGAAAACAAGGGCATCATGGCTGGCCTCGACGTCTTCGAGGGTGAGCCCTCCGGTGGGACTGGAGCCTACGATGGCCCGCTGCGCTCGGCAAAAAATGTGATCTGCACCCACCACATCGGTGCCAGCACGGACGAGGCCCAGGAAGCGATCGCTGCCGAAGTCGTCCGCATCTGCCGAGACTTTAAGCAATCCGGCAACGTCCGCAACGTGGTCAACATCAAGCGCGCGGAATACGCGACCCACGTGGTCGTCGTCCGACACCTCGACCGCGTCGGCGTCCTTGCCCACGTTCTCGGTGTGCTCAAGGATGAAGGCGTCAACGTCCAAGAGATGGAGAACATCGTGTTGGGAGGGGCCAAATCCGCCATCGCCCAAATCTCGGTGGACAAGAACCCATCGCCCCAGGCGCTCCTGGGCATCAAAATGAACCCGAACGTGTTCGACGCCAGCGTTTTCGAGATCGACCGACAGGTCTAAGAGAGTCAAACCATGCTAACTGATGAGCAGAGAGTTCTATTTGAGTCGAACGGGTTTCTGATCCTGCCCGATGCCCTCAGCCCGGAGGAGTTGGAGAAAGTGCGCCAGGCTGCGGACCGCGCCGAGGCCGCTTGGCGAGAAGACACTACCCGCCTCGGCACTCGTTCGGCTGCCCTCAACCAAGTTCAGAGCCCGATCGAATACGACGACGCCCTGCTCGAACTCCTGTGGCACCCGAAAGTGCTTCCGGTTGTGCGGAGTGTGCTCGGCGATGATGTCCAGATGATCGACACCGACTTCTTCATCACCCCGCCGCGCACGCCCCACACCCACGCCGATTGGCACCACGACGTTGGAATGGACGGCATCTACCACCCGCTCTCCACGGTGATGATCAAGGTGTTTTATCTTCTCACCGACGTCAACGAGAACTCCGGCGGCACCGCCATGATTCCCGGATCCCACCGGTTTAGCAGGGACTTTGTCTTCCCCAAGGTCGCGAACCCCCGCCAAATGCCTGGGGCATTTCAAATGACAGGAAAAGCGGGGACCGCCTATCTCTTCAATGGCCGCGTCTACCATTGCGCCGTCAATAATGAGAGCGACAGCCCCCGAAAGGTGCTCATTTACAACTATGGTCACTTCTGGATGAAGATGTGGCAGGGCTACGAACCCTCACCTCGACTGGTGGAGCAAGCGAAAAACTCCGGCGATCCGGTTAAAATGCAGTTGTTGGGAATCGGCGATGCCTATGGCACGTCGCTTCCTCCGGAGCAAAATCCATGATGAAAGCAAAATCACTCTGGCTGGCCCTCGTGCTTGCCCTCAGCGCCTCCGCGCTGGCCCAAGACGACGTGGCCGCGGCAAAGAAGGAACTGGCAAAGGTTGAGAAGCAGTATGTAGCGGCCAAGGCCAGCTACACCAAGAAGCCCAAGGACGCTAAGCTCAAGAAGGCCTACATCGAAGCAACCGTCAAGTTTGGCACCGCCACCATGACCAACGCCTCCCTGAGCCCGCGCGAGAAGTATGCTCCCGCGCTGCGACTCTATCGCGAAGCCCTGAAGCTGGACCCAACCAACAAGGAAGCCGCCAACAACAAGAAGATGATCGAGGACATTTATGTCCAGATGGGTCGTCCGATTCCAAAATGACACGAGATTAAAGTAACCTCGTGCAAGAGTTAGCCACGTCCCCCGGACGTGGCTTTTGTTTGGGCAAACATGAAGCCAACCACGCAGCAGAAAGAGAATGCCGGCGATTCCGGGCCAGAGTTGGCCCGATTTACGTGGTTTCTGACCGCGGTCGTTTTGATTCTCGTTTGCATTCCCTGGCTTCATGCTTGGCGGTCAACGCCAGTCGGGGCCGCATTCGTAGGCTACCAATACAACACCGACGACCACATGGTGTACGCCTCGTGGATGCACCAGGCGATGGAAGGTCAGTTCTTCTTCGTCAATCGCTTCACCACCGATGCCCAGCCCGGCAACATGGTCCATATCTACTTCTGGACCCTCGGCCAAGTGGCCAAGGTTACCGGTATACCTCTAGCTACCGAGCTGGCAAAACTCACCTTCACTATTCTGTTTGTCTACCTCCTTGGGCAACTGATGAAGCGGATCGAAGCGTCGGTCTTTACACGCAAACTTGCGATGACCCTGGCTGTCTTCGGTGCGGGCCTTGGTGGGGCGGTCTGGCACAATTTCGGCCAGGCGATCGTGTTGCCAAACGGCGCTTTCTTGAAGCCCCTAACCAGCAGCCTACTCCCCATAGATGTCTGGCAGCCCGAGGCTTTTGCCTTTCCCAGCCTCCTCACGAGCAGCCTCTTCGCGGTGAGCCTCTGCCTCATTCTTGGGGTTTTGCTGAGCGTCTTGCGCGCCAAAGACTCCTGGCGACCCGTCATCCCCGGTGCCCTATGCATGGCGGTTCTGATGAACATCCACAGTTACGATGTCCTCATCGTCGCTGTGGTCCTCGTCGGGTTCCTCGCTATGATGCTCGTGCAAAAGGATGCGCCCCGAGAATGGATCACGCGAGCCGGGCTCATTGGCCTCGGCGCCCTGCCCCCGGCTCTCTATTTCATCAAGGTCATTTCCGAAGATCCCGTTTTTCGAAACCGTGCCGGGGTCGAGACCCTCAGTCCGAACTTCCGGGTTGTTTTGGCCGGAATCATCCTGCTCGTGATCCCCGCCCTAGTCGCGCTCTGGCCGTCGGAAGATGACCCCAATGCCGGACGAAAGAAGCAAGGATTCGGCCTGCTCGCCGCGCTGCTGGGGCTATTGGTGGTGGTATCGACCGGTCACACCCAAGGCATGTTCATGACGATGCCAGTTTGGGCTGTCGCCTTCGTGGTTGCCCTAGTGGCGTGTGCCCTGCTCGCCGGCGTCGATATCGGCCTCAATCTCATCGTCTCTTGGGCAATCCTCGGCCTCGTCATCCTCTATTTCCCCGCCGCGTTTCAGCGCAAGCTGGGCATGGGCCTGGCGATTCCTTGGGGACTCCTCGCCGCCATCGGCTGGAGCCAAATTTTGGTCAAGCAAGACCGCAATCTGCGCAACCTTGCGACCGCCCTGGTCGTGATGCTCTGCAGTTGGAGTTCGCTCCGCTGGGTCCAACGCGAACTGCAACTCATCGACCTCAACGTCTCCAACACCACGGTCCACACGGTCTTCCTGTCCCCCGACATGGCTCGCATCGTGCGTGCCGTGGACAAGATCGAGGGGCCCAAGGTCGTGATCGCGCCCCCCGGGATTCCCGCCTTCCGAGTGAAGGAGGGAACCCAAGAGCAGGAGCCCGACAGTTTCCAAGCGCCGTTTGTGAGCGATCTGAACCCGATCCTCACCGGCCTCGCCGGGGCCACGACCTACGCGGGCCACTGGGGTGAAACTCCCGACTACAACCGACGCCGCGCGCTCGTCCAAAAGGTGTTTCTCGCCCAGACATCGCCCGAAGAGCGCCAAGCCATCTTGGCCGAGATAAAGCCCGACTACATCGTGATCCCGGTGCCTGCCGCGTCGCCCGATCTTCCGTTTGCCGACCTAAGTTCACTCGGGGAGGTGGTCGTCGATGGGTCGCAGTTTAAGCTCCTCAAATTAACCCGTTCAAACTAGCTTCAGTCGGGTAAAAGTTGGCGTGGCCTATTCCGAAGCACGCGACATCTACGCCAGTTGGGGCATCGACACCGAGCAAGCAATCGCTCGTGCCCTCCAAATCCCGATATCGATCCACTGCTGGCAGAGCGACGATGTGGCGGGATTCGAAGTCCACGATGGCGGCACCGATGGAGGCGGGATTCTTGCCACCGGCAACTACCCCGGGCGGGCACGCAATGCGGACGAGGTGCGCCAAGACTACGAGAAGGTCCTCAGCCTCGTGCCAGGAGCCCACCGGGCCAACCTCCACGCTAGCTATGCCGAAACAAGTGGCAAGCCAGTTGGCCGCGACGAACTCGGACCGGAGCACTTCCAAACCTGGATCGATTGGGCCAAAGCCCAGGGAATTGGCCTCGATTTCAACCCGACCTACTTCGGCCACCCCAAGGCAGCCTCAGGATTCACGCTCAGTCATGCCGACCCCGAGATTCGGGCGTTTTGGGTCCGCCACGGCATCGCCTCCCGCCGGATTGCCGCCGCCATGGCAGCGGCGCAAGGAGGCGAATGC
>JBMOJD010000055.1:0-22513 GCA_049317025.1 Fimbriimonas sp.
GTTGGCCGGGGAACGCCTCGACGGCGGGATTCATCTCCGCGCCGGTGTCGACTGGCTTCCACTTGGCCGTGAAACCGGGCTTGCTCCAGCCGGGAATCTCCTGGCGGGCGTCGTAGGCCTCGCCCATCAGGAAGTCAGCTTCCAAGGTCGGGCCGGTGCTGGCTTGCCAATCTGGCCCGGACGCTACCGTGGCCTTGGTACCATCGGTGTATTCGATTTCCAGTTGGACTTTGGCGCGGATTTTGGCGCCGTAGTGCTCGCGGATGCCCCCGAAGCCGACGTATCCGGCGTACCAACCGTCGCCGAGGATCGCCCCTAGCGCGTTTTGGCCGGGGCGGATGCGGCTGGTCACGTCGTAGGCGCGGGCATAGACTCGCTTCACGTAGTCCGTCCAACCTGGGACGAACAGCTCGTCACTGACCGGGCTTCCGTTCAGGTGCAACTCAATGAGGCCGAGGGCGGAGCCGTAGAGCGTCGCGCGCTGGACTTTCTTTACCACGCCGAACTCTCGGCGAAGCAGGCGCGGGGCGGGCAGCTTCAGGCCTGCGGCCGAGAACTTGCCCCAGGGCGACATGCCGTAGGCACCGAGCACGCGGGCCGCGCTGCGCTCGGCACGGTCGGTGCGTGAGCTGCTCCACGTGCCGTTCGTCACGATCTGTACAGTGCGGCCATCGTCGTATTGCAGGGTCAGGCTGCCGATGAGGGCGGCGGCTTCGCCTTCAGTGTTGCTGGCGCGGACGGCGATCACGTTGGTGCCCTCGCTCAGGAGCTTGGTGACGTCGGCGGTCACGGGGCGACGCCAGGCGTCGGTTTTGCCATCGCTCTCGGCGGCCTTTATCAGGTTCAGCGAGAGGGTGAATTGGTCATCAGCGGTCATGTGGGCGACGGCTTTGACGAGACCGCGCTCCACTTCGAACTGGCGCTGGAAGTACATCGGGCCGATCTCGGCCGGAGTCTGCGACCAGATCCACGAGGCCGCGCTCCAGGCATCGCCCTTCTCAAACTTCGCCAACGGCGCGTCGTAACCGATCCATTGCGCCTTCCAGTCCGACGGCTTCAGGAGGCCAGTGGAAAACTGGGCAGGGGCACTCCAGGGCGACGCCTTGCCGCCCTGATCGACGATCTGCACTCGCCAGAATGCGGCCCGATTGGAGCCTAGGGGCTTGCCGCGATAGAGGATGTCCGTCGTCTCCGCCGAGGTCACGAGCCCGGTGTCCCACAGGTCCGCTTTGTCCGGGTTCAGTCGGTCCACGCGGCTGGCGACGAGGATCCGGTACTTGGTTTGGCTGAGATTGAAGGCTTTTGCGCCGGTTGCGGTGGGTCGCCAACTCAGGCGCGGACTCGCGGTGCCGATGCCCACCGGATTCACCATCGCCTCGCATCGCAACTGCCCCGGCACGAGTTTCCCGGATGCTTGGGATGGCGTCGTCGGTAGTGGGCCCATGGACACCAGCGTCATCAAGAGCAACGAACTCATCATCGCCGCATTCTACACGCTTGGGTGCCAGCTTAGCGCTAACTCACCAAGAGACGCCGTGCTTCCCTGGCCCATACTGCTTGCCCCTCACCATAGCCACCGTCCCCCGAGGCACTGAGAACTCTAGCTTCAACCCCGACGCGCCCGACGTCCAGGACACTGTGATGGGGCCGTGGGGGGTGGGGACTTTGCCTTTGGCCCATCGGAGGCCCGAGGGCCTTGGGTCGATAGCGAATTCGGCGAAGCCGGGCTTGAGCGGGGTCACCCCGAGGATGCGGCCGGACATCTGGAAGACGGGCGTCGCGTTCCAGGCGTGGCTGCGGTCGCCGGTGTTCCACATCTCGAAGAACGACTGCGAGTCGGGCAGGATCTTCCACCGTCCCATCTGTGCCAAAGCGTGGTCCTCAAACAAACCCGCCTTGGCCAGGGCCTCGAAGACGAAGTGCATGAAATAGGGTTGGCAGTTGAGGTCCTTGCGAGCCATGACGCGCTGCATCACCGCCTTCGCCCGGGGGCCGGTCGCAAGGCCGCAACTCACCGCGAAAGCGTTGACTTGGGTGGAAAACGTCTCCAGCTCCACATCGGCGGGCAGCCATTGGTTTGGCTTCACCTCGGTCTGGAAAGCCCGACCATCGCGATACAGACCCTCCTGGGCGTTCCACAATTCCCGCTCGAAGGCGGCCCGCACCTGGGTGCGCTTTGCCTCGTTCGCCGCCGCCCGGACCTTGTCACCAAGCCGCAAGGCCAACTGCCGGTCATCTTCCAGCGCCTGGTAGTACAGGGCGGTCATGTATCCCTGGCCGACGACGGCGGGCGGGTGGTGGGCGTTGAATCCCCCGATCTCGACCCAATCCATAAACATGTAGTTCGGGGCGTTCGAGATTAGGCCGTTCTTGCCGACGTAGGTGGCAAAGCGGTCCAGCAACTTGTGAGCGAACGGAGCTAGCTCATCGAGGAGTTTGACGTCCCCGGTGTAGTCGGCGTATTCCATCAGCATCCGCAACCAAAGCAGCGAATAGCTGGTGTGGAACACCTGGAACTGGCGCTGCTCCATGGTGCGGGCATACTTTCGCAGATCTTGGCGGGCGAGGGCGGAAGAGCCGAACATGTAGTAGTTGTTCAGCGCGATGATGAGGTAGTCGCCGGGGTCTGAGATCGGCTCTTGGTGGTGGGGCGAATCCAGATGGTGCGTCTGCATGCAAATCTGGGTCACCCAGCGCCCGACCTTCCAGATGCGGTTGAGGTCCTCGCGGTCGCACTCAAAGGCCCCCTCGTAGCGCACGGGATAGGAGGTGAAGATTGACCGGACTTCCTCGATCACGATCGGCGCGACCACGCCTCGCGCCTCGATGTTAATGGTCGAAAAGCTATCGAAGAAGGGAAACTCGACGGTCTGCGGGCCATCGCGCAGCACGATCTCCATCCGGCGGTGGAACCCCGGTCCCTCGCTCTCGTTCGGCATGACCAGGAGCCTCGCCCCTTGCTTGCCGATCACGCGCAGGGCAACCCGGGCGCTCATCACCCGTGGATAGCGCACTGCATAGCCGCCATCTTTTGCGAAGATCGCCCCGCCGAGTCCATGCGGCGTCACACCGTCGGTGAATCGAACTGAACCGGTTGGCGGGACAATCGCCTCAAGCGGCGGGGCTAACTCGCTCACGAGGTTTTCTGCCCTTTCGGTCCCGACGGAGACGCTCGGCCCCCAGGCGGAGTCATCAAAATCCAGTCCTTGCCAGCCCACTGGTTCCAACTTCGCCTCGACTCGGTACCCGTTCTCGCCCTCCCAGTTGGCGAGGTCGGGCGCAACCGCCGCCCGCCACGTGGGGTCGGTCGCGACCTCCACCCGTTTGCCGCCGACCGTGCTTGTCAACAAAACTTTCAGCCCCGGAGCGATGTGCCCTTCGCTCTGGACAAGGTTCTTGGGGAAGACCTCGGCGGCGATCACGTTGCGTCCTGCCTTCAGAAATCGGGTGACCGTCCGGACGTCGTCGAACCAGGGCCCCGGCGCGCCGGTGTCGTAGTCTCGACCCGGGTCGGCGGGACCTCGGGCCACGAGGTGTCCGTTGATCCAGAGTCGGTAGCTGACATCCGCCGAGGCACGAAGAATGGATTCGCGCGGCATTGCATCAAGATCGAAGACCTTCCGAAATCGAGTCGGCTTCGGCGACGCGCCTGCGTCGTCGCGCCAAATCCACTTGCTTGTCGGCTGCCCCAGGTTCAGGCGGGGCAGTGTCATTGTTCCTGGCGCCGCTTCCACGCCATGGGCGGTGACTCGGGGCGGTTTCCCGGTCAGGTTGATTGGCCCTATTGACGAGTCGGGGGTGGTGAGTAGAGCAAGCATGGGGACTAGGTAGAGCATGGAACCTCGACAATGGATTCCGCACCGAAGCCCAATTTCCTCTCACGACCCGGAGGTTCGGCTCGAACGGTACACTTTCGGTGGATGGACTACCGTCGCAGTTACGTTCGTGATCTTTTTCAGCTTGCTCCCGGCACCCAGACTTCGGCCTATGGGTGGGTGAAAACTCGGCGAGACAGCAAGGGCCTCTCGTTCGTGCAACTGAGCGACGGGTCTTGCTTCAAGGACCTGCAGGTCGTGGTGAACCAAGGCGTACTTGCCGACGACATCCTAAAGAAGCTCACGACGGGCGCGTGCGTCCGGTTTGATGGCGAGATCGTGGCTTCGCCCGCGGCGGGCCAGCCAGTGGAGTTGGTCGCGAGCGGGGCCGAGGTCTTCGGCGAAGCCGACCCGGCAACCTATCCGCTCCAGAAGAAGGGTGCGACCATGGAGTTCCTGCGTGAAATCGCCCACCTGCGCGTGCGTGGGAACACGTTCGGTGCGGTCTACCGCGTGCGCAACCAGGCCGCTTTTGCTACCCACAAGTTCTTCCACGACCGTGGCTTCGCCTACGTCCACACCCCCATCATCACCGCCAGCGACTGCGAGGGCGCGGGGGCAATGTTCGCCGTCACCACTGCCATCGAAGGCATCGAAGAATATCGGCTGAAGGACAAGAACCCCGCCAACGACTTCTTCGCCAAGCCTGCGTTCCTTACTGTGAGCGGCCAGCTTGAGGCGGAGACGCTGGCTCTGGGCCTTACGAACGTCTACACGTTCGGCCCGACCTTCCGCGCCGAGAACTCGAGCACCAGCCGACACCTCGCCGAGTTTTGGATGATCGAGCCGGAGATGGCGTTCTGCGACCTCGATGGCAACATGAACCTCGCTGAGGAGTTCCTGAAGGAAGTCATCGGCTCGCTCCTCGACAACTCCGCCGAGGACCTGGAGTTCTTCAACCAGCGCATCGAGCCCGAACTCCTGACGACCCTGCGTCACGTGGTCGAGAGTCCGTTCGAGCGGATGACTTACACCGAAGCCGTCGCTCACCTGCGTGCCAGCGGCGAGAACTTCGAATTCCCGGTCGATTGGGGAACTGATCTGCAGAGCGAGCACGAGCGTTGGCTCACCGAGGTCAAAGTCGGGCGGCCGGTCATCCTGACCGACTATCCGAAGGAGATCAAGGCCTTCTACATGCGCATGAACGACGACGGCAAGACCGTGCGCGCCATGGACGTGCTCGCTCCGCGCATCGGCGAGATCATCGGCGGAGCCCAGCGCGAAGAGCGTCTGGACATCCTGGAGGCCCGAATCCTTGAGGCCGGATTGCCCCTGGAACCGTACGGCTGGTACCTCGACCTCCGGCGCTTCGGCTCAGCTCCCCATGCGGGCTTTGGCCTTGGCTTCGAGCGGTTGCTGATGTATGTCACGGGCATGAAGAATATCCGCGACGTGATTCCGTTCCACCGAACTCCGGGCCACGCCGAGTTCTAAGAATCGGCGGGCCATCGGCAGACGAATAGTGCCCCGACCGGCACCGGTCGGACGCTGATTGAGCCCTGGCGGGACTCCACGATCTTCTTGCAGAGGGAGAGCCCGATGCCGATGCCGCCGGTGGTGGAGTTGCGGCTGGATTCGCCACGCACAAATCGGCTGAAGATGGTTTCGGCGAGGTCCTCGGCGATGCCCGGACCGTCATCGCGGACGCTGAGCTCCACCGTGTTCCCCTTGCTCGTCAGGGTGACCTCGGTCTTGCCCCGGGGCGGGGTGTAGCGATGTGCATTCTGAAGGAGGTTATCGAGGAGAATCGTCAGTTCGGCGGGCAGCATGGCCACAAACGCAGGTTCGGTTTGGCAGTTTAAGGTACGCCCCGATTCGGCAAACCGTACTCGCCAGCGGTCCACCGCCTGCTCGACCAAGGGGCCGATATCGACAATCGGTGCGGGGGTCGAGGAGGCCCTGGCGGTCGCGAGGAGTGACTCGGTGGTCGCCGTCAGTCGATCCACTTCGCGAAGCAATGCGGCGAGGGCATCGCGGTAGTCGCTCGTGGACCGGTCTTTCAGCAGAACCGTCTCGATTTGGGTGCGGAGGATCGCGAGTGGCGTGCGCAACTCGTGGGCGGCGTCGCCGGAGAACTGCTCCTCGCGTCGGGCCGAGCTTTCGAGGCGGTCGAGCATGGCATTTAGCTGGCTGGCGAGGATGCCAAATTCTGCTTCATCCTGGATCGCGAGACGCTGGTCCAGTTGCTTGCCGCTGATCTCCGAAGCTTGGCTGGCTAATCGGTTCAGAGGTTCGAAGACCGACAGCGCCGAGCGCCAAGTGGCAAACGCAACCAAACCAACCAGAGGCAGCCAGAGGATCGCAAGGACATCGCCCAACTGGCGCAGTCCGCGTTCGCTATCCTCCCACGAGGCCCCGACGACCAGAAAGTTCCTCCCGTACCGGATGCCGAAGCTGGTGACGGGTCCCTCTTGGCGGAATCCCTCGGTCAATCGCAGGTTAAACGGGCCCACGCGCTCGAGGATGCTGCCGTCTGGTGCGAACAGCGTCATCGTCATCTCGGGATGGATTTCGCGAAACTCCTTGAGGTCGAGACTTTGATGCCCTGCGAGGAAGGGCCGAATGGCTTCCTCCAGCGCGATCCGCTCTTCGGCCGTTGCGTTGTGCCGGGCCACGCGAAAAATCACGGCAAAAAGGGAAGCGAGGACGACGCCCACGACGACGGTCGTCGTGATGGTGAGCCGGAAGATATGACTAGTTTTCGCGAATCTCCAAGACATAACCTTTGCCACGCAAAGTGTGGATCAAACGGGATTGATTTAGCATCTCCAGTTTGCTGCGCAGATAATTCATGTAAACCTCGACGATGTTGTCGTCCCGGTAGGAGTCTTCGTGCCAAATCTCCTTGAGTATCAGGGCTTTGGTAAGGACGGTCTTCGGGTGGAGCATGAAGAACTCGAGCAGCGAGAACTCCGTGGTGGAGAGATAGATCCATCGTTCGCCTCGGCGAACTTGGCGAGAGCGACGATCCAGCCAGAGATCGCCAAATTGGAGAACATCTTGTCCGGCCATTGAACGACGAATGAGGGCTCTAAGTCGCGCCAGAAGCTCGACTAGTCGGAATGGCTTTACGAGATAATCGTCGCCGCCTAGATCAAGTCCTTCGACAAGGTCCAGCGCGCCATCTTTGGCGGTCAAGAATAGCACGGGCACGGGGTTGCCTCCCTGGCGGAGCTGCCGCACCATCTCGAACCCATCCATCACGGGCATCATGACGTCCACGATCATGACGGCGCAGTCAGGGGCGAGGGCTAGCCCCTCCTCTCCGTTTGCCGCGACCGCGACTTCAAAGCCCGACTCCCGAAGCGCTTGCTCCAGCAGGTCGGACATCGCCCGCTCGTCTTCCACAACGACAACCTTGTATTGAGGCTCTTGTATCGTCACGCTCTCACTCTGCCAAACCGCAATCGGCCAGGCCCCACTTTTCTAAACCCCGGTTCGATTGGGCGGTCGCCGACTTTACCTAGATTGATCAGTCTTGCCGTTGAACCAGGAAATTTGGGATGCATAGCTATTCAGACAGAAGATATTTTGTTTCGTCGCACGTTGTTGCTTGGAGGACCTTAAGTTTACGATCTCCTGGGCCCATTGGCGAATGACGGTAAGGTGAAATCGGAATCATGAAGCATCCCAATCCTCAGGAGCCGAAGCAAGAATCGGTGCAGAACTCTGTTTGCAGTTGTTGTAATAAGCACTCGTTGCACACAAAGCCATTTCGTCCTGGCACCATTCGTCCCGGTGTTTTGGAGCTGATTTTGAAGGACCATCCCAACTGGTCGGAGGGCCAACCGATCTGTGATGAGTGCCTAAACCAGTATCGATCGGCCTATGTTCGCTTGGTGTTGGAACGTGATCGAGGCGATTTGGATGTGATCGAGCAGCTCGTCGTTGGCAGCTTTGAGAAGGAAGCCGTCCTCGCCCAGAATCTGAATGAGGAGTTTGATAACAAAGCCACTTTTGGTGAAAAATTAGCAGATAAAGTCGCATCCTTTGGTGGAAGTTGGTCGTTCATTATTCTGTTCGGATCGGTCATTGTGGTATGGGTTGCGGTCAACTCGTTTGTGTTGATGCAGCGGGGATTTGACCCTTATCCATTCATTCTTCTGAACCTCGTCCTATCCTGCCTTGCCGCTCTCCAAGCTCCGGTCATCATGATGAGCCAGAACCGTCAGGAGGTCAAAGACCGTATGCGGGCAGAGAATGATTACCGAACTAACCTGAAAGCCGAACTAGAGGTTAGACAATTGCACGAGAAGGTAGATCACTTGCTCACGCACCAAATGGAGCGCCTCATGGAGATTCAAGAGATACAGATGGAGATGCTCCGCGACATCAGCGAAGGTAAATCTAACCCAAACATGTGATGCAAATCACCAAAAGGCAGCGTAGATTACTGATGTGGCGGCGGGCCCAAAACGTTCAAACTGAAGTGGAGTGATGAGAAAGAGAACAAGAGGTTGGGTTGGGCTCCGAGAAATCGCGCTCCTTGGGTCGTCAGGGGTGCTCGTCACCGCATTTTTGGCTCCCGCGCCGGCCCCACAGGCGAAGACCACCCAAGCCAAGGCAACCGCTGCCTCGAAAGCTGGCACGAAGTTTGAGACCCACGTTCTTCCCTTCGCCAAGAAGTACTGCGTCAGTTGCCACAGCGTTGACACTGCCTTCGGCGGCGTGATATTGACCAAGACCAAGACCGAGGCCGAAATGACTCAGGCGAGCGCAACCTGGGAGCGAGTCGCGAAGAACCTGCGAAGCCTGCACATGCCCCCTAAGCAGGCCCTCCAACCCTCGCCCGCTGAGCGAACCCAGATTGCCGATTACATCGAATCGGTGCTCGGCGGCGACTGCAAACTCGCCACTCCTGGCCGAGTCACCTTGCGCCGCCTGAACCGAGAGGAATACAACAACACGATTCGAGACCTGCTTGGGCTCGATCTGCGCTTGGCTGATGATTTCCCCTCCGACGACGTTGGGTATGGCTTCGACAATATCGGTGACGTGCTGACCTTGTCGCCGCTCCTGATGGAAAAAGTCATGGCGGCGGCCGAGACCATCGCCCAAAAGGCCATCGTGGTCAAGAGCTCGCAGGGCCGACAGGTGCCTGCCACCGAGATGACGGGCGGTGAGGGTGTCGGCGACGCTCCCGAGGGAGGCAAGCTCTTCTTTAGTCAGGGTCGAGCCGACTACAATGCCAACATCGCGCGCGGTGGGCGCTATCGCATCATCGTTCAAGCCGCAGGGCAGCAAGCCGGACCAGAAGCGACGAAAATGGCCATCTGGGTAAACGAGAAGCAAATTGCGGTCTTCGAGGTTCGCAATACGGCGGAGAAGCCGGGGTCCTTCGAAGTCCCAACGATCTTGCTGAAGGGCCCGCAGAAGATTGGCGTTAGCTTCCTAAACGACTACTACAACGCCACCTCCAATGACCCGGCGGTGATGGGCGATCGCAACCTGATCCTGAATTCAATCGAGATCGCCGAAGCCGCTGATGCTCTGCCCGAATCGCACCGCAAGCTCATCCCCGCCGTGCCCGTGCTTGCTGAAAAGCGGATCCCCGAAGCGCGAAAGATGCTAGCTGGCTTCGCCACCAAGGCATTCCGCCGACCCGTGACATCCGAAGAAGCCGACCGCCTCATCGCCGTTTACAAGATCGGCGAAAAGCAGGCCAATGGCTCGTTCGAGGCCGGCATCCAGTTGGGAGTGCAGGCCATCCTGTCGTCGCCGCATTTCATGTTCAAGGTGGAGACCGAGCCCAAGGTCGCCGCGGGCAAGGAGCGAGTCCTCAATGGCTACGAGCTCGCGACGCGCCTCAGCTACTTCATCTGGAGCTCGACTCCCGACGATCGCTTGCTGACTCTAGCTCAGAATGGCAGCTTGCTGAAGCCCGAGATTCTGAAGGCAGAAGTTGCCCGCATGGTGAGCTCGCCCAAAGCCTCCGCCCTTGCCGATAACTTCGCGGGCCAGTGGCTTCAACTCCGCAAATTTGCCACTCTGACGCCGGACTCCAAGATGTATCCGACCTTCAGCGAAAGCCTGAAGCGGTCAATGATCACGGAGACCAAGATGTTTTTCCAGAATGTCCTGGCTCAAGATCGGCCTGTCACTGAGTTCCTCGATGCCCAGTACTCTTTCCTGAACGAAGACTTGGCCAAGCATTACGGAGTCCCGGGCGTCCAGGGCCCCGAGTTCCGCCGCGTCAGTTTGGCTGGCACTCCCAGGCGCGGAATCCTCACCCAAGGAAGCGTGCTCACCGTAACCTCGAACCCAACGCGGACTTCGCCGGTGAAGCGCGGCAAATGGGTGCTGGAGAACATTCTCGGTGCCCCGCCTCCTCCGCCCCCGCCCGGAGTCGGTGACCTCGTGGATGACCACAAGTCTGTGGAGTCCCTGAGCATTCGCGAGCGAATGGAGCAGCATCGGGCGAACCCGGCCTGCGCCAACTGCCACAAGTCGATGGATGGCCTCGGCTTCAGCCTTGAGAACTTCGATGGAGTCGGCGCTTGGCGGACCCAGGATGGCAACTTCAAGGTGGACGCCTCGGGCGAACTTCCGGATGGCAGCCGATTCACCGGGCCGAGCGAACTTTCGCTCCTCCTGAAGCGAAGAAAGGACGAGTTCGTTCGCGCGCTTTCGGAAAAAATGTTAACCTATGCGCTTGGACGCGGCATTGTGGCTGCGGACAAGTGTTTCGTCGACGAAGTAAGCAAGAAGACGGTGGCCTCCGGCGACCGCTTCGGGGCAATGGTCCAAGCCGTCGTGCTTAGCGAACCATTCCGAAACCGGGAAATTGAGGGAGTCCGAAAAACCAAATGAAGCCAATCGATCGAAGAACCTTTTTGCGTGGAGCCGGAACGGTCATGGCTCTGCCTTTGCTGGAGACCATGCTGCCTCTCAATGCGCTCGCCGTCAGCGCCAAGAAGATGCCCGTGCGCATGGCCTATATGTTCGTGCCGAACGGCGTGAACATGCAGCATTGGACCCCGACCTCGGAAGGCGCGGGATACACCCTCCCCGACACCCTGCAGCCCTTGGCCGAGCTGCGAAAGCATTTCAATGTCCTCACCGGTCTGGCCCAGGATAACGCTTCGGCGGGTCCCGATGGCCCTGGCGACCATGCTCGATCGACCGCCGTCTGGCTTACTGGCGTGCGGGTGAAGAAGACAGCGGGGTCGGACATCCGCAACGGAATCTCGGCCGACCAGGTCGCAGCCCAGAGGATCGGTAGCGCAACCAAGTTTGCCAGCCTTGAGCTTGGCTGCGAGCGCGGCGGCCAATCTGGCGACTGCGACTCCGGTTACAGCTGCGCATACTCAAGCAGCATTTCTTGGCGGTCCGAATCGACCCCGGCGGCTAAAGAAGTCAACCCTCGCTTGGTGTTCGAGCGACTCTTTGGTAGCGGCGACACCCAAGAAGATGCCGCGAGCCGGTATCGCCGATCGGTCCTCAAGCAGAGCGTGCTCGACTTTGTCATGGAGGATGCTAGCTCCCTCCGCAACCGCCTCGGCAATCGCGACCAGAAGAAGCTGGACGAGTACCTGAGCAGCGTTCGCGAGATCGAGGAACGACTGGTCAAGTTCGAGCAGAGCGACAAGGTGATCGCCCTCAGTGGTGTGGCCAAGCCAACCGGCATCCCCACCGATTTTGGCGAGCACATTCGCCTGGTCGGCGACATGATGGTCCTCGCCTTCCAAGCCGACCTCACCCGGGTCGCAACCTTCATGTTTGCCAACGACGGCAGCAACCGGCCCTACCGCATGATCGGTGTGAACGAAGGTCACCACGACATCAGCCACCACGGCGGCGAAGCCGACAAGCTGGAGAAGAAGCGCAAGATCGACCTTTTCCACGTGGAGCAGCTCGCCTACATTTTGAAGAGGATGCAGTCCATCGACGAAGTCGATGGCTCGCTCTTGGATCACTCGATGGTGGTTTATGGCGCGGGCATTAGCGACGGAAACAGGCACAACCACGACGATCTCCCGATCTTGTTCGCGGGCAATGGCGGCGGCCGAGTCAAGACGGGCCGACATATTCGCTACGCTCCCCATACGCCGATGAACAATCTGTTCCTTTCGATGCTCGACAATGTCGGAGTACCTATCGAAACGCTCGGCAACAGCACCGGCAAGCTACAACAGCTCTTTTGAGCTAATTGTTCGCGTTAGCCACCCTAGGCCCAGCCCTTGGGTGGCTCTCCAAGCATCTGAACCCAATCGCGCATCGGCAAGTGGTCATAGCCGTGTCGCCAAGAGAGGATCGACATGACGTTCTCTTCCGTCCCGACTCGGTTTGCCTTGAGGATTTCATTCCAGACTTCTCCAAACTCCTCGCTGACAGACTTCATCTGAGCCTTCGGGAAGTAGAAGAGTCCGCTAACCACGTAGTAATTTTGGGCAGAACATCTGCACGTCTGGGCGAGCTTAGACATGTCGTTGTAGCTCATGCCGTGAAACTGGGGGCGGTGATTCTTCAGTAGGTTCCAACGCCTAGGGATGGTTGCTACTAGAGGAGTCCCGTTCTCTCGATGGCCCCTAAGCATCGGAATGAACTGGGATTCGATCCTTTCCAACGAGTACCCCGGGGAGGAATCCGGCACTTCGTGACCGGAGTAAACACTGAAAAGCAAGCCAGCATCGAGCCAAAGGGCTTCATCGAGATTCTCAAGCGCATCGGTAAACAGGGCCAGTTTCGATAGGTAGACCGCCGCCAACTTTGGATTTGATGCCTGCGCAAGCCTCTGGTTGCGACTGTGCCATGCCAAAGCGGTTCTGTACCGCTCCTGCCACTCTGGATCGGGCCATATACGGCGGATGTACGGGTTTAGGTCGTCAACGAACTGAGTTTTTATCAGTGGGTGAAATCCGGTGGGCTCATTCGTGTAAACCAAAACTGGGTGCCCGGTTTTCTCGACAAAATCATTGAGAAGGAGCCGGTAGTAACGCCCCGTTTCACGATCACTTCGGTAGCCGAAGAATGCCGCACTCACAATCGGCGGAAGGCCATCGACCAGCTTCATGAACTCTCAGTTTACCGTCCATCGGTCCAGCGTGGCGACGAGCCGCTGAACGACCACGGACCAGGCAAAGTTTTCCTCGGCATGCTGCCGCGCCGATTCGCGCAGGCCGGGATTCTCGGCCAAGGCTCGCCGTAGCGCCTCCGGCACCAGGGCAATGTCTTCCACGCGGTGAACAAATGGTAGTGAAAGATCGATCCCTCGCAGAGCCTCCGGCGACCCCACCACGCTCAGGCCGCAAGCCAGCGCCTCCAAAATCACCAGCGGCTGGGCTTCGCTTTCGCTGAACAGCACGAGGGCGGAGTAGGCACCGAGACGCTCGTAGACTTCCTCGCGAGTCCAGGAACCCAAGTGGCGGGGATCATCGCCAAGCAAGTCTCTCGGCTCGGCCTTCGGGTCGTTCGGACCGACAAAATCGCAGTCTGGCCCTCGTGATAGAGCATCGGCCAGCCGTGCCTGACGCTTCCGCGCGCCAATCTGGCCCAAACAGATCGCCCGCCCATTTCCCGCAGGATAGAAACGGAACCGGTCAATCTCGACCCCATTGGGCAGCTGTTCTACCAAGAACGAATCATCGTGACGCCGGAGCGCATCGGCCAATTCCGCGGTGAGCGAGATATGACGGCGGCACGCCGTCAGCCGCCGGAACCACTTGGTGCCCGGAATCGAAGCGGGGTCGGCAAAACCAGAGTGGCTCAAAGAAACCAACTTTGCCCGCAACAGGCCCTCCACGCGGGCCAGACTGGGAAGCGCCATCTCGTTGTGGACATAAATCCAGTCGTAAGAACGACCAGTCAAGCGGCGTCGCAAGAGTTCCCAGGCGACCCATTTCCGGTTCAGGTTCAGGATGTCAACCTGCCAGCCAACGGCTTCCAAACCTAGTCGCGTGTTCCAGATGACGTTCTCGACGGCTCCCCAGCCCTGGGGAGGGATGGGGAGCTTGCCCGAAGCGACCAAGCAGATGCGGCGCGAAGGCAGCAGGCTTACTTTGCGCCCTTCTTGAACTGGAGGGCATTGCCGTTGATGCAATACCGGAGACCAGTGGGGGCCGGGCCATCGTTGAACACGTGTCCCAGGTGGCCGTCACATCGGGCGCACAACACCTCGGTGCGGACCATGCCGTAGCTCACGTCCTTATGGAACCACACATTCGCCTTGGCATACGGGTCGTAGAACGAGGGCCAACCCGTGCCCGAATTGAACTTGTGCTTGGCCACGAAGAGGGGCAGGTCGCATCCTAGGCAGTGGTAGACGCCATCGCCCTTTTGGTCAAGGTTCACGCCGCAGAACGCGGGCTCGGTACCCTTGTTGCGCAGGATCTTATAGGCCTCGGGAGAAAGCTTCTTCTTCCATTGGGCGTCGGTCAAGACGACCTTGTCCTTGCGCACGGGGCTCTCGCTGGCGATGCCCTGCACCTTCAGGTCTTGGGCTCGCCCAAAAACAAACGCCAGCACCAGAGCCAGCACAATTCCACCGATAATCCACTTCATATGTTGTTACCTACGCCTCCCATAATGCGAAAGGTGCCCCGGATGTTTCAAGTCAAGCTCAGAAGAAAGTGGGAATCCTAAGGACTCCCGCCGTTGTTCCCACCGCCACCAACAAGCAAACCCAGGCCACTGCGACGGCTGAATTCGCCCCCAGGGCCCCCGCCGTGCGGGATTTGCTCCCAGTATAGAGCGAGATGACGCCAAAGACAACGCTGCCATACGGCACGCACATCACCAATGGCAGACCCAAAGAACATGCCAGTGACAGAGCCGAGCAGATGTACGACAGGTTCATCTCTCGCCTGCCCGCGTTAGGGTCGGGCATCTGCATTGCCGAAGGCATGTACGCCGGTGCCTGCTGCACCGGAGACGGGCGAAATCCGGGCGCGAAGCTGGTGGGCGGTGCACTCGGGAAAGCCAAGCCGGGCAACTGCCCGGCCGAGATTCGCTGCCCCGTGCCCTCCGCCTCCAGTAGGTGGGTGGGCAAAATGCGCCCTTCCATGATCCACTGGTTCAGCATCATCATATCGGCAGGGCCGTATCGTTCACCCGAAGGGCCGAGAATGAAATAGCGCATCGTTCAAATCAGGATAGCGCGAATTTTCCAAGGCAAAAGGACCTTATGCTCCTGGCCAATGGTTGGATAATGCACCTTGGTGTTCCGAATATGAGAAAAGCTTGCGGTTTCATTCTTGCCCTAATGCTCGTCCCCCTGGCCGAGGCACAAAGCATTGCCAAGGCCGTGGAGGGCAAGCGGATAACACTGGAGGCTAAGGCACAAACCGCCGATAAGCTTCTCGCCACCCTCGGCCAAAAGCTAGGCTTGACTCTCGAAGCAACGCCCCAGACCAAGAGCTCCATCCTGATTCTTCGCCTCCAAGACGCGCCCGCCGACCAAGTACTGGAGAAGATTGCCTATACCATTTCGGCATCTTGGCGGCGCGAGGGACCGGGCTATCGGCTGGTCCGCGACGCAGGTCAGACGCTGGCGATGCGCCAGAAAGAAGAAGCCCAGGAGGCCGAATCATATCGCAAAGCCCAGGTGAAGCTTGCGGAAGAGCTCACCAAGCAGGGAGTCTTTGGACCGACCGAGGCCAAAGCGCTCGCCAAAGAATTCACCGGGGCAGTTCAGAAAACCAACAACCAAGAGTTCAATGCGGCCCAATGGCAGCGGATGAACGCCCTCGAAAAGCGTGGCCCGGCCAATCGGCTGATCAAGCGAATGCTACTCACCTTGAACCCCCGTGACCTTGCCGCCATCGAGGCCCGGACCAAGGTCGTCCTCTCAAGTCGGCCGAACAAAATGCAGTTTCCCCTGGATCGCCGCGCTCTTGCCGCCATCGATCAATATGTCCGCGAGCAAAACACCTGGGCCGAAGCCGCCGCGACCGTCCCGACTGAATCGGATGACGAGAACGCCATGTGGGAAAGCGGTCTCCGTGTGCGAAAGTCCCTCCCCGAGCCACCCGACAAGGTCCTGCTAACCATTAGCCGTTACTCCGCCATGGGAAGTGTTCAATTCGAGGTTTTGCTCGCGGATGCGACGGGCAAGATCATCACCCGGGCGACCGATTCACTTGACACGATGTCGGAGCAGTATCAGGGCATCGGTCAGGAGAAGCCGAAACCCGATGACCCAGTCATTGAGCTAAGCGCTGAATCGAAGGAATTCGCCGCGATGTTGCGCGGCTCGTTTGCTCGGCAAGGTGGCAAGGTCCAGATGTCCCCTGAGCTCCGCGCCAAGCTGCTCCAGCCCGAAGAGCACGACCCTCTCAGCTTTGTTTCGAGCGATATCATGCTCGGGATTGGCAAAGCCAAGAACGTGAACCTCATCGTCGAGGGCGGCGATCTCGACATCATCTTGGCCAACCCCGAGGGCAGCGGTTTCACCTTGAACCGATCGCTCGCACTCGCAGGCATCTTTCACGAGATGGAAGAGAAAGATGGCTTTCTCATCATGAAGCAAAAGAATCCCATTCGCTCGGCACGGTTCACCATCGACCGCAAGCTTTTGGGGATGTACCTGCGCACCATCGATAAGCAGGGCTCTATCAACCTGGAGCAAAAGGCCGAGTACGCGTACCGAAGCAAAGTCGAGGACTTCGGCATCGAAATGTTCCTTGCTCAGCTAATCCAGGGGACTTCGGAATTGGAGTTTTCGGACGACCGACTTACGCTCCAACTCTACGGAAGCCTCTCAAGGCAGCAGCGGCAGGTGGCTCTCGGCGAGGGCCTTGCGATTCGTTCCCTGCTACCCGAGCAGCGCACCCTCATTAACCGACTTGTCTTCGGGATGAATTCAAACCTGAATGTTGAATACACCGACGGCCAAATGGATCAATCCTACTACAATGGCCTCAAGCGTGAAACAACTGAGGCTCTGCCAGAAGGGATCCCCCTCCATGCCGTTCTCAAGATGACCGACACTTCGGATGAGGTGCTGATCTCCGGGCCCAAGGTCACATCGCAATACACGATGCCGGGGCGACCGATGACGCCTCAGGATTTCGCTTGGCAGTCCTTTGCCCAAGAGCGTCCTGATCTGTTCCCTTGGATGCAAGATGAGTACCAGCAAATGGATCTATCTAGCTTGTCGGGTGGGCTACGGCGGACGATCGAGTTAAGTGTAAAGCTCACCGAAAAACTCTCGATGTCTCGAAACCTCACGGACACCACGAAGAAGGGCAAGGCCTCGCTCTCGACGATGTCGAAGGACTTCCAAGACAAAGTTGCGGCAGCGATCAAGAACTACCGCGAATCGTACAAGGACCGAACCGGCGGCGGCTTGCCCCGACTTCAATAGTCTTTGCCGACCTCGACGTCATACTTGGGCGCGGTGCCGAATAGGCCATCCGCGTCCAATGGCGTCATGAGCACCTCGCGCGGGCGGGGCCCATCGCGGGGAGCCACGATTCCGCGTTCTTCCATCATGTCGAGGATGCGCGAAGCGCGCTGGAAGCCGACCGAGAACCGTCGCTGCAGCATCGAGGTCGAGGCCTGGCCCCGATCGCAAACCCATCGCACGGCCTCTTCCCACAGGGGGTCGCCGTCGTTCCCGAAGTCTCCTGCTTCCTTCGTCGCATCGGCGACTTCGGCGACTGGCTCCAACGTGTAAGCAGGCGATTCCTGCTCGCGCCAGAACCGGCAAACCGCCTCGATCTCTTTCTCGCTGACATAGCAGCCCTGGATGCGCATGCTCTTGTTCGATTCGATCGGCAAGAACATCATGTCGCCTCGCCCAATCAGGGTCTCCGCCCCCTTGGCGTCGATGATTGTGCGCGAATCGATGTGGCTGGATACAGAGAAGGCAATGCGCGAAGGAATGTTGGCCTTGATCGTGCCCGTGATGACGTCCACCGAGGGGCGCTGGGTCGCGATCACCAAGTGAATACCGGTGGCGCGGGCAAGCTGGGCCAGTCGGCAGATGCAGGTCTCGACCTCGGGTCCTGCCGTCATCATGAGGTCGGCCAGCTCGTCGATGACGACCACGATGTAGGGCATCCGATCTTGGAACGAAGCCCGCTCGTTCCAGCTTTGGATGTTGCGAACGCCTTCCTGCGAAAGCTGGTCGTACCGCCGGTCCATCTCCCGCCAGATCGCGCGCAGGACTCCCGGTGCTTCTTTCACGTCCTTGATGACCGGGCACATGAGGTGCGGGATGCCATCGAAGAGAGAGAGCTCGACGCGCTTGGGGTCGATCATTACCATGCGCACGTCCTTCGGCGTGTTGCGCATGAGGAGGCTGGTGATGAGGGTGGCGAGGCCGATGGATTTGCCCGAGTTGGTGGCACCGCCGATCAACAAGTGGGGCATGCGCGTGAGGTCAGCGAACTGGTTCTTGCCGCTGACGTCCTGACCAAGAGCGACAAACAAGCGCGAAGGATGGTTTTGGAACTCCGCTGTCTCGCAGACTTCCCGCATCATGACGGTGGTCGGGTTGGAGTTCGGGACCTCGACGCCGATGGCGTTCTTGTTCGGGATCGGGGCTTCCAAACGCACGCCTGGAGCGGCGAGGTTCATGGCGATGTTGTCCGCCAGCGACACGATTCGTGCGACTTTCACGCCCGGTCCAAGCTGAATCTCGTATCGAGTGACCGTCGGCCCCGTCGCGACTTCCACGACCTGGGCTTCGATCCCAAATTGCTCCAGCGTTCCTTCCAGGGTTTCGATGTTGCGCTGCATCTCGGTGACGCTTCGCTTGGGCTTGACGACCGGCTCGGCCAGGAGCGAAAGCGGGGGCAGCTGGTAGCCCTCCTTCGGAACTGCCACATCTTGAGAAAGCGTGAGCGCGGGGGCGGCATCGCGGATCACTGGTTCGCGACGAGCTGGTTTACGATCCGGCAACTCCTCTTCGGCCGGGATCAGGTCGGTGGAAACGATGGACTTCAGAGCGCGGGGAGCCGACTGGACCGCCCGATCCGCCACTGGCGTGATCGCACCACGGGCAGGATTGCCTCGCAACGAGCTGATAAAGTTTCGCAGCGGGACATCGAGGCATAGGATCGTTCCGATCAGGGCAACCGCGCCAAGGCCAACGGGCTTTGCGACTCCGAGCATGGAGGCAAAAGCCCAACCCACGATGGCCCCGATGTAGCCGCCGCCACTGGCGACTGCTTGCACATCGAAATAGTCGCGGCCAATCGGCGTGGTCATCAGCCCAAGAGCAGCAATGAAGATGAGACCGAGGCCCCAGCCCAGATGCGTAGTGGCTTCCCACTTTCGGCCCCGAAACATGGCGACCGACATCACGACAAAGAACACCGGCGCGGCCCAAGCCCCGCGACCAAACAGCGTCGTCAGCACGCCGCTAAGGGTCTGGCCTACGAAGCCACTTTCGGCGGTGAGGAGGGAAACAATGGCGACAACGGCCAAGGACGCAAAGATGACACCCGCGATATCAAACGGGCGATGGGAGACGACTGGCTCAACCTTTTTCTTGGTTGGCGTCGCTGACTTTGGGGCAGCTTTCATCCTGATTTAGCCTCCCGCCCGCCTCAAATCCGGCTAGCGGCATGGGTCGCCAATCCTTGCCAACCCACTGCACTATACTCCCAATTTCGCTAAAAGATGGGGACTTATGTACCGCTCGGTACTAGCGTCCCCGCCTTCTCACCACTTGAAGAGGTCGATGCTTCCCACCAACTCCCAGCCATCAAACTTCAGGCCGTGGGTCGTGGAAAACGTGTTGTACCGAGCCGTCACGCGGGCTCGCTTCACGAAGGTGATGCCAACCTCGCCAAACGCCGAGCTACCAAAAACCTTGGCCGAGTCGCGTCGGAAGGTCGATCCCGAACCACGATTGACCGAATAGTCGGAATAGTACGCGCCCGCGCCCAGGCTGTAGTACGGCACCGCCGCCGCATTCTCGTCGCCCAAGAGCGTCTTGTAGACCAAGCTCAGCGGAACGATGACGACCTTGTTGCCATCCTTCTGGGCCTGGATGAAACTCACCGCAGAGGTGATCTTTCCGGCCTTGATCGAGCTCTGGGAGACCGAGCCAGGACCAACTGTGAGCCAAGTGTTGCCAAAAAGCTCCTTTGTCTCTTTGTCCATCGGGAAGAAGGCACCGACTTCGAGGCCCAAGCCCTTGGTCGCTTCCTGAGCGAAGGCACCGGTGGCGAGAAGAGGCAGCAAAACGAGGGCGAATTTCTTCATTTGGAACTTCCGAGTTCTTTGGACTTCAGGCGGTTGAGTTCGATGAACCCACGCCAATTTTCGGGCACGTCGGTATCGACAAAGATCGCCGTGACCGGGCACTCCGGCTCGCAAAGGCCACAATCGATGCACTCGTCGGGGTTGATAAAGACCTGGTCTTCGCCTTCATAAATGCAATCGACCGGGCACACGGTCATGCAGGACTTGTCTTTCACTCCAATGCAGGGTTCGGTTACTACGTAAGGCACTGTCTATAAAGTCTCCTATGTGAAGATACCTTGTCGGGCTGAACCTCGGGCCACGACCGCAACCCCTCAGAAGGTAAACTGGCATTTACGGCGGGAATCCTCCGCCGCCCGCGACGCTCTGTCGCACTCCCGAGGTTTTGAGCAGCGTATGCCCCCGAACGAAGAACCGAACGAACCGATCAACGATCAACTCGAACACATCGAAGATATCCTGAACAAGGTCGAGGGCGATTACAACGCTGACCAGATTCAGGTTTTGGAAGGCCTGGAGGCAGTTCGAAAGCGCCCCGGCATGTATGTCGGCGACAACGGTAAGCGCGGCCTCCACCAGATGTGGAAGGAAGTCCTCGACAACTCGGTGGACGAAGCCCTGGCTGGGTACTGCACCGAAATCTACTGCACCCTCCACGCCGACAACTCCATGAGCATCCGCGACAATGGCCGCGGAATTCCCGTCGACAAGCACGAGAAAATGGGTGTCTCCGCCCTCCAGGTCGTCATGACCGTCCTCCACGCGGGCGGAAAGTTCGGCGGCGGCGGCTATAAGACTTCCGGCGGCCTCCACGGTGTGGGTGTCAGCTGCACCAACGCTCTCTCGGCCTGGATGGAATCGACCGTCCGACGTGAGGGCAAGACCTACCGCCAGCGCTTCGAGCGCGGAATCCCGGTCACCGACGTCATCGAGATTGGCCAATCTGGAGCCGAAACCGGTACCACCCAGCACTGGATGGCCGATGACGCGATCCTGACCGAAACCACCTACGACATCGGCATCCTCACCACGCGAATGCGGGAACTGGCGTACCTGAACCCCCAGGTCCGGTTCGAGTTCATCGATGAGATCGAGCCGACCAACTCCGAGGTCTTCCACTACAAACGCGGTATCCCCCAGCTCGTCGAGGACATCAACAACGGCAAAGAAGCCCTCCACGGCGTCATCTACTTCAAGCGCATCAAAGAATCGACCGAGGTCGAAATCGCGATGCAGTACCACGATTCGTACAGCACCACGCTGCTCGCCTTCAGCAACAACATCCATAACCCCGACGGTGGCACCCACCTTTCAGGCTTCAACGCCGCCCTCACCCGCGCCATCAACGCGTACGCGCGCAAGATGGGCTTCCTGAAGGAAAAGGACAACAACCTCAGCTCGGACGACGTCACCGAGGGCCTCACCGCAGTTATCTCGCTACGCCTGGAAAACCCGTCGTACAACAGCCAAGACAAGGTCAAGCTGGTCACCCCTGAAGTCCAGGGTCTCACCAACTCGCTCGTTGGCGAAGGTCTCACCACCTTCATGGAAGAGAACCCGCGCATCGCCCGACTTTTGGTCGAAAAAGGCATCACCGCCCAGCGCGCCCGCGACGCCGCCCGCAAGGCCGCCGAGAACATCCGCCGCAGCAATGCGATGGATTCGTTCGGCCTCCCCGGAAAGCTCACCGACTGCGTCCTCCGCGACCCTTCGAAATGCGAAATCTTCCTCGTCGAAGGCGACTCGGCGGGTGGCTCGGCCAAGGGTGCCCGCGACCGTATGACCCAGGCCATCCTGCCTCTCCGGGGCAAGATCCTGAACGTCGAGCGAGCCCGGCTCGACAAGGCGCTCGACAACGAAGAAATCAAGTCGCTGATCCAAGCCCTTGGCGTCGGCATCGACCTCTCGATGGGCAAGAAAGTCGACACCGACATTGACGACTCGCAGAACGCCCTCGACTTCTCGCCCGAGCCGGTGAAGAACGGCGAAAAGACCGTCTTCGATTTCGGAACATCTTCCAAGGGCAAGAAGGACCCTAAGGAGATGGAGGCGACCTTCGATATCACGAAGCTTCGCTACAGCAAGATCATCATCATGACTGACGCTGACGTCGACGGCGAGCACATCCGCACGCTCCTGCTGACCTTCTTCTACCGCTATATGCGGCCGTTGATGGAGGCGGGCAACATCTACCTCGCCCAGCCGCCCCTTTTCGTCGTCAAGTTCGGCAACGACCGCTTCTACGCGATGAGCGAAGAAGAGCGAGACGAGATCATTCGGAACAACAAGAAGCGCAAGGACCCCGTGATCCAGCGATTTAAGGGTCTGGGCGAAATGAACGCGGAGCAACTCGAGGAAACCACCATGGCCCCCGACAAGCGCGTCCTTATCCAGGTCAAGCTTGACGATGACCATCAACTGGTGACGGAAGAGATGTTCTCGCGGCTCATGGGTGACAAGGTCGAACCCCGCCGAGAGTTCAT
>JBMOJD010000056.1:0-22464 GCA_049317025.1 Fimbriimonas sp.
AAGTTCGAGCGCCAAAAAGGCGGCATCGGCATGCGTGGCCCCGGTGAAACCAAGCTGGAATCCGACCGACGATTGGTGCGCGATCGAATTGCTCGTCTGAAAGACGAAATCGAAGAAGTCAAAAAGCACCGCGACCAGCAGCGCGCCAGTCGCCGCAAGCATCCGTTCCCCTTCGCATCTATCGTGGGTTACACCAGTGCCGGTAAGTCGACTCTGATGAATCGTATGGCGGGTACCGATCTGCTCGCCGACGCCATGCCCTTCGCAACCCTCGACCCCACGACTCGTAAAGTCGATTTGCCCGATGGGTACGCGCTCTTCTTGACCGATACCGTCGGCTTTATTCGCAACCTACCCACCCACCTTGTTGCTGCATTTCAGTCCACCTTGGAAGAAGCCACAATGAGCGACTTCATCATCCACGTGATCGATGTAAGCAATCCGGCTTGGGAAATGCAGCGCGATGCCGTAGTGGAAACCCTCCAGATGCTGAAAGCTGAAGACAAACCGATGATCACGGTCTTCAACAAGATCGACGCCCTGCCCGATCGTTTCGCCATCCGAAACCTGGTCGCCGAGTTCCCCGGAGCGGTCGCCATCAGCGCTCAGAACGGCGAAGGCATGAACGACCTGTTCATGACCATCCGAAAGCAAGTGCAAGAGCTCCTCGGTGCCGTCGAGATCTTGGTGCCCTATTCCGCCCAACATCTGGTCCAAGAATGCTACGACTTCGGCCGCGTTCATAAGGTCGAATATCGAGAAGAAGGCATTTACGTCCGCGCCGAATTGGTCGCCGAGATGCGACAAAAGGTCGGCGCATTCGGTTTGGCACCATCGGCGTAAATGCTAGTTCGTGTTGCCCATCCGCTTCCAGGCCGGTGAACCAGCCCGACCTCGACCGTACGCCATAATTTGCTGTGATCCTAGAGTTTTCTGGCACCGCGATCAGTTGGCGAGGCCCGGCACCTTTCGTCTTTGTGCCCGTCCCGCCCGAACAATCGGCCGAGATCAAGGCGGTCGCGGCCCAAGCATCCTACGGCTGGGGCGTAATCCCCGCGCTGGTCACCATCGGGTCAACCGAGTATCGGACGTCCCTTTTCCCCCGCGAGGGCATCTACCTAGTGCCCATCAAGGTGGTAGTGCAAAAAGCGGAGAAGGTCGAAGTGGGCGACGAGCTGCACGTGAGGCTCGAAGTGGTCTTTGGTTCGAAGCCATGACCGGGCCGGGAGACCATGGGCTAGCTCGCAGGGAGCTCTTGACGTTCGCAATAGCTCTTCAGCGCCGCAAGGCGCTTGCGGACCACGCGTCGGAAGTAGGCGATGGCGATGGGGGTGGTCAGGCGGGCGAAGGGCCCCATCGTGAAGACATAGCGAAACGTGACCTCGGTCGCCTCGCCGATTGGCCGGAAGTTCCACGAGCCAGCAAACTTGGCGATCAGGCCGGGAGCCGAGACCATCTTCACCGCCACACGCTCAGGAGGGTCGATCTGGACGAACTCAACCACCATTTTCATGCCCAGGCGGGAGCGAACCGCCACCTGAGTGCCGATCTGCGGATCATCGGCCGAGCCCCGCACGACTTCGAGCTTTTCGAGGAACGGATCCCAGTCGAAGCGAATGTCGTAGTCTTGCGAGACCCGATAGACGTATGCCGGGTCGCGCGATATCGTCACCTGATGTTCAACCACTGCCATCAGGAAGGCCCCCTTTCGGCCAGTTTAGGTTGCATCCATTGTTCGGACGCGTCCCAGAGTCGGATAGTTGCCAAAGATCGATGGCGACAGGTGATGCTGTCAAGTATTCGTATCGCCAATCGACTCCTCTTCCATAGGCCAAGGTAGGGTTAAAGGATGGTGACCGGCTCGTTGTCCTGATGGTCACGGGTATTCACCGTGATGCAGGCTGGGCAATTTTGGCCTTAGGGATTTCGGCGTTCGTTATCATCTTCGAGCTTGTTCGCCGTGCGCTGATGAGGCTCTTGTGAAGTTTCCCTGCGACGGGAGTTAGTTCACAATCAGTCAAGTGCCCATCGTTCGAACCAAACACGCCCTGGCTTATGGTTGGTTGTCGGCTGCCTTTGCCGCTTGGTGGATTTTCATGCTCGCCGCCCCGGCGCAGGTCAGAGCAATCTTTGTCGGCTCCAGTTTGGCCAGAGACCACTATCTATGGCTTCTTCCTGCCGATCTAGTTGTGATCGTTTCCGCATTCGCCGAATGGAGGTCAGCAACCGGCAACCGGGCACGTGGTAGCTTGGTGACAGTAGCCGTGCTGGTCGGCGCGGGATGCTCGCTTTGGCTTGCGGTGACGGAGCCTGAATCTGTCCTCGGGTTCTTCCTCATGATGCCCGCTGCTACTTTGGCGGTCGCGATGGAGGTCACAAGGCGCGGCATTCCGATTTTGTGGGGACCTTTTCGGTTCAAGAAGAGCGAACCAGAGTCGGAGAAGCGCCTCAGGCAGAAGGTGCTTGTGCAGACAGCCGTCATGTGGGGAGTATTCTTGGCCGGGATCCCAGCTGCACTTGTCCAGATCGAGGCTCGGCTTGGCTGGCAGATTCTGTCGGGCGACCCAGATTGGCTGAGACTTGCTTGGGTCGTGCCCATGCTCGGACTGGGTGCGTTTGCAACCCGGGCCAGCAGGCATATGGTCGCTTTGGGCGAGGGCACTCCGTTGCCTACGCAGGGCACCCGAAAGTTGGTCATCGGCGGAATCTATGGCCACATCCGCAACCCGATGGCGTTGGGATCCATCGGCCAATGCGTCTGCATCGGGCTGATCTTGCCGAGTGCGCTGACGGTGAGCTACACGATCTGCGGGGCTATCTTGTGGGATTTTTGTGTGCGCCCGTTGGAAGAGGCATACCTAGAGTCGGAGTTCGGCGACGCTTACGTTCGGTACCGAAATGCAGTCCCGTGTTGGCGGTTTCGGCCCAACGCGTATCGAGACTACACCCACTCCTTGGTCGAAGCGGGTTAACCCCCCACGAATCACCAGATGGTGGTCACCAGGACTCGGTCCGCCACTGGCCCCACACGTTCGGCTCTTCCCATTCCTCACCAGGTTCCTGACCGTTCAGGCGAAGAGCCAAGAAGATCAGACCCACGTGCCAGCCATCGTGCCACACCATGTGCTGAAGCAGCAGCACGGGATTGTCATAAGTGACATTCTCGCTCTTCATCGGACCACCCGTTTGGAGACCTGCCTCAACCGCATCTCGGACCGCCTTACCGCTCGCGACCAAGGACGCCTTGATGGCATCAAGGTCGGCCAAAGGGGTGCCTTCCTTATCCGCGTAGGCACTAGTCAGCCCTTCGGTGAACGACGGGGCGACCTGGGACAGGAAGAACCGGCGCACAGAGTGCATATGGGCAAGCTGGGCATCAAGTGCGAAGCCATCCTCGGAAGGCTTCGCACTTCGGTTCTCCTCATTGATAAGCGACGCGACCGATGAAACGATGCGGCATTGGCGATCCCAAGATTCGAGCAGGTCTTCGACGAGTGGCATGGCGTATTTTAGCTTGGAATCCCGCGAGAAACTTCAACTTTCCGTACTTCGAACGGGGCCAAGTGAATAGGGTCATTCACGAGTTCCAGCAGGACCTCGACCGGTTCGGGCGTAAGGTTTCCAACGAACCAGGTGTAACCTCTGGGCGTCCGAAAGAGCATTGCGGCGATCCAATCGGGATCATCGGATTCAGTAGTTAGGACTTCACCACCTCGCAGACTCAATAGCTGGGCAAGAACCGTCCCGGCCGGGGTGTCGATCAGGCCCTTCGGACCGTGAGTATCGTAGATTGTCACACTCGCGACCCCTTCTTCGGTGAGCCCGGCGAGCGTTCCCAGAAGCCAAGCAGCTCCAAAGGCAGTCGATTGCCGGGGATCGGAAATCGGCTTCGTTCTGGGGAGAAGGGTGACCGGAGAAACGATGATCAGAAGGTCATTCGCGAATTCTCGGGCGGTGACTAGCGCAGCAATCTGCCCCTCCAAAGTCTCCATGATGGATGCATCGTCGAAGGCGTGCACTTGTGGGTTGATCGAAAAGAAGAGACCGTCGGCCCCCGATGTCACTGGGCGGTTTCGGTTCAGGTCGGCGAAGTTGCCTTCTGCGCCCACGATGACCGGCGCCATCCGGCGAAACTCATTCGCCCAATCGCCCACATCGGGACCACAAACGAGGAACCGCGCAATCGGCAAATCCCCAAATTCCGAACTTTCGTGCCCCTCTTGAATCGAGACTTCCAACGAGCATCCGGCCACCCGGCACAATTCTGCCGCCCCGTCGAGGTCATTCGCGTCAACCCGAACATGATCGAGGCCGAGACTGGCGAGCGCGCTGGCATCTATCTCCAGGTCCGGCAGGCATGCTCCCACCTTTGGAAACTGCTTCGACAGCCCGGGCACGAATCGGATTCGGCAAGGTGCTGCTTGGCCATCGACGGCCGTCGCGATGAATTCGCCAACCGTGAGGCTTACCTTCTGAGCGACCGTGTCGCCTTCTTTAATCTGGGCGGGAAATGGAATGGCGAGTGGCGTGCAATACGTCTTGAAGGAGGCATCGGTCCAGTTCCGCTGATCCTCCATCTCGAAAATATCCCCCTCAAACTCGACCCGAACCGGAATCTGGTCGAGCGCGACGTGCTCCAGGGCAGAAATGCCAAAGAAGGGCTGATGCGGCGAAATGGAGGCGGGGAAATGACCTTGAGTTACAGCACCGTCAGTGTGCGTGACCCGGCAAGGCTGCCCGGCACACTCCCGAATCGGGTGGAGCACGCAAAAACCTAGCCTATTCGTCAGGAATGAGGAATGGGAGACGCCGTCCATCCGGTACTTCAAGGAGCGGCCCTGCGCCACCACTTCGGCCTCCCAATGAAAGTCAATATCTTCGTGAAAATGATGGACGTGGAATTTCAGGACGAAACCGTCCGGAGACATCTGGTGCTGAAAGTTTGTGATTTTGCCCGGAATCGTGCCCCAGTTTTGGTCGCGAAGCGCGACATAAATGCTGCGAATAAGCTCAACTTTGCCCGCAGAGATCCGTCGAATGCCGAGGGTTGCCGGGTCGAAATAGGCGGTCAGTCCTGCCCATTCGAGGAGGGTCCACTCCGGGCCAATCATGCGCCGTCTCCGCTCCTGAGTTCGCGAACTTTCATGCGTGCCAGCATATCTGCATAAAGTGGGCGGTCTGACTGCTCTCGGATAACGACGAAATTTTCTTGTCGATTTCCGATGCGCCCCGGCGTTCTTCTTTCGCGAGCCCGGAATTGAGGCTCGAAAGGACAAACTCAATGAAATCTGTTGCACTTCTCGCCCTCATGGCCGCTGCCGTCTCCGGCATCGGCCAAAGTCCGAAGCCTGCCCCCGGGGCCAAGTCGTTCACGATCTTCTTCTACGAAACCCCGCAGGGATTCGCGGATCGCACCAACAAAAACTCGACCGCGTACTGGGCCAAGTGGACCAACTACATCGGCTCGATCCAGAAATCTGGGGCCATGACTGGTGGCTCGGCCCTGAAGGCACCCTTGACTTCGCTGAGCATCGACAAGCGCGGCGAGCGAAAAGTGAGCGCCACCGCCACCACCCTCAGTGGCTATCTGATCATCACGGCCAATTCGCTCAAAGACGCGGCCGCAATCGCGCGCCGGAGCCCGGCGATTGCCGACGGCGGACGGGTCGAGGTGCGCGAAGTGCTGCCGATGGAGCAACATAAGGGGGCACAATGATGACGTACAGCCTCGCCTTTTACGAATCTCCCGCCGATTTCGAGCGTCGTGAATCTGCCGAAGCTCCCGCCTATTGGGGAGCTTGGTCGGCCTACATCGACGAGCTCGCCGATGCCAAGGTGCTTGTGCCGGGAGCCGGGGCTGCGCTCCAGCCGCCGAGTACGGCGACGGTGGTGCGCGGCAAGGATATCCAGGACGGTCCGGTTGCCGACACGCGCGAGCAGCTCGCCGGTTTCTTGCTGATCACCGTACCCTCGCTTGATGAAGCCATCGTTTGGGCCGGTAAGGCTCCCGCTTCGGTTGATGGAGCGGTCGAGATTCGGCCCGTGCTTCCGCCGCCAGCCCAATGAGTCTGGACCTGGACGCCGCCATACGGAAGGCCCGAGGCAAAGTCCTTGCGCTGCTACTGCGCAAGGACTTCGACATCATCGTGGCCGAAGATGCGGTCGGGGCGGCCATCGAGGTCGCCCTCACCTCTTGGCCGAAGTTCCCGCCGGTTCATCCCGAGGCTTGGCTGATGGCGGTCGCCCTGCGCAAAGCCCTTGACCAGACTCGCCGGTCCCGCCCCACGGTCTCGCTCGACGACATCAGCGACCAACCGGTGAATCCAAGTTTCGAGATGACCACGCACATTCCCGATGAGCGGCTCCGGCTCTACTTCCTCTGCACCCACCCCGCGCTCGATTCATCGCTCCAGTGCCCGCTGATGTTGCAGTTGGTGGTGGGCATGACTGTCGAGCAGATCTCCGAACTGTATTTGGTGCCCGCGCCCGCCATGGCCCAGCGGCTCGTGCGGGCGAAGCGCAAAATCCGCGATGCGGGCATCTTGCCGAGGCTGCCGGAGGCTGCCGAGCTACAAGAACGGGTTATCCCCGTGCTCCATGCCATCTACGGGCTCTACTTCAATGAGTGGCGCGGCGCGCCGGATGTGCCGCAAGCGTTGGAGCTGGCGATGATTCTCGGGGATCTCTTGCCCCAGCATGCGGAAGCACTCGGGCTGGTCGCGTTGAATGCACTATGCGATTCGCGCCGGGCGTCCCGCTCGGGGCCACTAGGTGAGTACATCCCCCTGGAAGAGCAGGATACTTCGCACTGGAAAGTAGCCAAAATCGAGCTAGGGGAGGCCTATTTGCGCCAGGCTTCACAACTGGCCTCACCGGGTCGGTTCCAAATCGAAGCCGCTCTGCAATCAGCGCATATCCATCGCCGGCTGAACCAAGGGCCCCCTTGGTCCATGATTGTCCAGTTGTACGATCGGCTCCTGGCCCACGCGCCGACGGCAGGATTCTATGTGGGCCGAGCGGCGGCACTGGCGCGGGCCGACGGACCAGCGGAGGGTCTGGCTCAGCTAGATGCCTTGGTCCAAGCGAACCCCGACCTAGATTCGGGCTTTGCGCCGTATCTGGTCGCGCGAGCGCACTTCCTCGCGGAGTTGGAGCGGATCGAGGAAGCCCGGATCTATGCCGCTCGGGCGGCGAGTTTGTCCGCTTCGCCCGCAGAGCGCGAGTACCTCATTGCCAAGTTTGCCCTGGATGATGTTGCTGCGACCAGTTGGAGGCCATGCTTTGTTGCCTTGCCTGCCGTGATCAACCTTCGCCTCGTTCGAGATGTTGATCTGTAACCTTCCACTCAGATCCCGACTAGGTGCCAGATCCTTCGCCGAATTCCCCGAGCATGTTGGACCAAACCTGGATAGCTGGTCCAACATGCCTAGTTGGCATTACTCGGGACCCGTAAAGAGTGGTCAGGTTTGTCGTACCTTAGGTTAGCAGGAGACTGCGACATTCGAACATTTGCGCCCGCCGTGGCCTGGAATGGGAAACCCAGACTATCCAGATTATCGGGCAAGTTTTAACCTGAAGATCATGAAACCATTCTCACTACTCATTCTTCCAACTCTTCTTCTCACCGCGCTCGTTGGCTGCGGTGGCTCCAGTGACCACGATCCGGAAACCCGACTTCGTGTCGTCCACGCATCGCCAACGGCCCCGAACGTGGATGTGCGAATCGGCAGCACCGTTGCCTTCACCAACGTCCCCTACTTCGCCGATGGCCTTCAGCTTCTGACGCCAGGAGCCACGCGCATTCGGGTCAACGGCACCGGCTCGGCTACAAGCGTGATCGACGTGACTCCGACGCTGGATGCCGACCGACTCTACACCGTTCTCGCAGTTGACAACCTCGCGAGCATCACCGCGATCATCGTGAACGACCCCGACTCCGGGCCCGGATTGGGCCAGGCTCGAGTTCGCCTCGTCCACGGATCGCCATCGACGGGCCCGGTCGATATCTATGTGACCGCGCCGGGCGCCGCTCTGCCAGCGGTTCCGACCCTAGAGGATGTTCCTTTCAAGGGGATCAGCAACGCCCTGACGGTCACGGCAGGCAACTACCAGATCCGCATCACTCCCGCAAACACGCCGGGAACGATTGCGATCGACACGGGTTCAGTGAACCTTCCGTCGAACTCCTCAACGGTCGCGGTCGCGCTCGACAAGTCTGGCGGCGGAAGCCCGCTCACGGCTCGAACCTACACTCGCACGTATTGATACGGATCCTCTGACTCCACCCCAAACCCAGAGGGGCGACAATGGTGTCGCTCCCCTTCTTGTCACTTGTCTGCCTCAGTTTTGTAGCGTATAGTTGAGCCATGGCAATGGGCATCCTCTGGAAGGGAAGCGCTTTAGTGGCAGGAAGGTTGTTGGTCTACGGCCTCATCCTTCTGGGCCAGCAAGGACCAGGCGTCCCTCAGCATTCGGATGACGAAGAGGTGATCGAAGCGATGCTCCTCGACTTCTTGCGCGATCCGGCAAAGGAGGCCAACATTCTTGGCCGAGGCATGGAGCTGGTACTTATGCTCCCGAAGAGCCCAGGAAAAATGGGGATGCTCTACCAGGACCAGTTCGAGAGCGAGTTCGGTAAGAAGGGGCCACCGCCCGCCCTCGTCCGTGCGCTCTACGAGCGAAACAAGGGCCGAAAGGATCCGGACGCAAAGGTAACTGACTTTAGCAAGATGAGGCTGGATAAGCGCATCGTTCTAGGCGAGTTCAGCCTTGGGTTTCGCAACAAAACAGATGCGAACGCCAAGCTGGAATCCCGAGCCAAAGGAGTCTTCCAGTGCTATGCCCCCGGCTACTCAGAAGATAAGAAGACCGCTCTGGTGCGCGCCTGGGTAGGCCCAAGCTCGCATGGGGCGATGGCCACATATGTCCTCGAGCGTTCGGCAAACGGTTGGGTGATCAAGTGGCGTCAGTTCAGCTTCTTCGTCTGACGACTTTGCCGTCAGAACCAATGAATCTGCTCAATGCGTCCTAGCCTCGGGTTGGTTTTGCATTGAGGATCATGATGCGCTTTGCTAAAACGTTAGGTGGATTGGTAGTAGCATCCACTGCTTTCGGTGGGGCCGCGCTACCAACCGAGTCTCCGAGGGCGGTGGCGAGCCGGGTGATGCCGACCGTCGTGCGCATCTGGATCGAGGAGACGATGCTCACCGGGACGATCATCGGCAAGGACGGGTTGGTCGTCACCTGCGCCCACATCCCCGCCAATGTTGGCCAAAGCGTGGCCGTGGTAACGCAAGATGGCCGCCGGTATGCCGCAAAAGTCATTTCGAAGCTGCCCAAACCGGGCGAGCGCCGGTCGGGCAAGGATATTGCCCTGGTGCAGATGGTCGGGGCGAAGGGCTTGCCCGTGGCATCGATTGGGCGCAGCGATGCCCGTGAATTGATGGCCGTGGGTTATCCAGACACGTTGTTGCTGGGCGACAACCGCAGCCAAGATCCCGCCTACGTCCGGCTGGGGACTCCGGTGAAGCGAACCTACGACAAGGAGCCGATGGAACTTGTCACCTCGATCTTTGGGTCGGGTGGTGACTCGGGCGGTCCACTTTTTGATTTAGCCGGCAACCTGATCGGTGTCTGCCATGCGGGTGAGACGAGCGGGAGCTACACGAGGTACACGCGCATCGAGGCCCTGCTGGCGGGCTGGTCGAAGCTGACATCCAAGCCACGCCCGGCCCTTTCGACCCGGCGTCCTCCGGCGGGGCCCGCGCTGAAGGCTTCCGTGCCTGCTTCAATCCGGTCGGCGGTCGTCGAGGTTCGGTCTCAAGAGCGATGGGTGGGCTTTGGCTGCGTTGTGGGCGAAGGTCTCATCGTGACCAAGGCAAGCGAACTAGGACCAGAACTGCGAGTGGTGCTCAATGACATCGACGTCGCCCTTGCCGAGGTTGCCGCGACCGACCCTTCGCGCGACCTTGCGCTTCTGCGCCTGAGCTATGCCCCCGAGCTCACCAAACTGATCCCCAAGATCAAGTGGTCGTCTCTGCCCGATCTTCCCGTTGCGACCCCGGTCGCCGTGGCGACGCCGCTTGAATTCACGGCGCTCACCGGCATTAGTTGCTATCGCGCTCGGCCAGTGCCGCCGATAGCGGGCATCATCCCCGTCGTCACGAAACCGGCTCCAAACGGCGTTGAGATCACCGAAATCACCGACTCCTTCTTCACCTATCGCCTGCGGAGGCCGTTCTTTCCCCTGCGAGTCGGAGACGTCATCACTCAGCTCGAGGGCATTCCCGTTCCAGATCCCGCCGCGTTTGTGAAGCTGGCATTCGAGGGCAAGAAGATCGGCAAGCGCCCCCGCGTCTCGGGTGAGCCAATCGAGGTCACGTTCTTGCGGAACGGCAAAACTCTGAAGCAGACCGTGACCCTGGAATTCGGAGCGACGCCGAGCAGCCAGTTAGTGCGGGCGTCTAGCCTTCGGTACTCGGCGTTTGCTTCGGCCATCGGAACCGATATCCGTATCCGGCCGGAGCATTGCGGTGCGCCAGTAGTGGACGACCGAGGCCGCGTAGTGGGACTGATGGTGGGACGCGCACCTTTCATCGAAGCGTTAATTTTGCCCGCCTCGGAAGTGGCGAAATCGCTCGACACCATGCTGCGGTCTCTGGGAGGACGTTAGGCAAGCAATGCTTCCAAGTCGTCGATCAGTGCTGTGAGTAGTTCGTACTGCTGTTGATACTCCACGGGGCCGGGATAGAGGGCCTAAGTTAAGCGGTCTTCGAGGTTTTCGGGCTTGATTTCGAACTTCTGGGCGAACACCAGGTTTGCGCCATCTCCGGGGAAGTAGCGCTCATTGATCGCGAAAAGGACCTGCATGATGTCATGGACCAGGCGGGCGCTCAAAGCCGCGAGGAAGACGGGATCGCCGCGCTGGACCTTGTTCCTGTAGTGGTAGTCGGCTCGCCAGTAGCGCAGTGACTCCAGGTGCTTCTTTAGCAACGCTTCCTTTAGCTTGGGCGGGAAGGGGTGGAGCAGTTCGTGCCAGCCCGCGATGATGCCAACGGGGTCTTCGATGATGAATTGATTGTCGATATCGGTGAGCAGGTGGTAGCCCCAGACGCTCCAGACCTTGGGGTCGACTTCGACTTGGCCATCGATCGCTCGGCGCAAGGCTTCATCGATTTCGCCAATCGATCGCGGCCGCACGCCATCGATGTTGATCCCACGTTCCTTCCACTTTGCGACTTTGGCCCAGACTGGCCGCCATGGCTCAGGGTCCTTGTCTGGCCAGAGGAGTTCCCGCTCGTGGAAAATCCGGAAATCGAGGTCGCTGTTGGCGTCGAAGATGCCTTTGCCGGTGGAGCCGCCGATTGTGATCGCACGCTTGCCGACCTGGAATGTTTGAAGGGTCTCGGTGAAGTCCTGGATGGCCTCCTGGACCTCGGGGCGGAAGGGCTTTAGGGTCTCGGGATTGATCATAACGTTCGCGGTCGAGGCAGGCGTTGAACCACGGCCCCAGCGGGGAGGACTTCGACATGGTCGAGGCGCACAAGCCGCTCGAGGAGAGCCGCGAGGTAACGGGAACTCATGGGGCCCCAGCCTTCGTCGTCCAGGCCATGCGTGTTGAACACGAACCACCCACCAGAAGAGGCAAGGAACTCGTTGATGGCTTTTTCGCAAAAGTCATCGCAGTTATCAGGGCCATATCCCCAACATCCGATACGGACGGGCTTGCGCTCAATCGGGATAGGGTTAATGGCCGAATTTCCGTGTGACCTAACCACGAGGAATTTTGAGAGAGCGTAAGCCTCTATCTCGGGGGTTGAGGCATTGTAGGCAAAGTTGTAAACGGAGTCCTTGGCGGCAAATCCCGCTAGTTTCTTATCGAATATTGCAATGCACTTATCGATGTGCTCCTTCGCCTGATCCAGAGGGATAGTCGTGAGGTTAGTGTGATCGTAGGTATGGGTCATGACCTCGTGGCCACGTTTCTTGAGAGCATTCCAGTCATCAAAGTCGCCCTTCGGAAAAGGGCTTATGCTCGCGTCAGGCTGAAGGCCTTGCTCGTGGCCGATGGCGATGACGTTGAGACAGGCTCGGAGTTTGAAGGACTCGTAGATCTCGGCTGTCTTGTAGAACGACTTCCGGAATCCGTCGTCGAAGCTGAGGGTGACGATATGGGTCTTTTTCACTCTGTCCGTTCCTCCGAATGCTATTCCCACGGCTTCAACTCCCGTGGCTATGAGCAAATCGCACCCCACCATTTTGATCGAAACTCCAGTTTGATCGAAGGCTTCGGACAGCGTGTTCAACTCCCACTCCTAGGCAATTGCGGCGTCGAACCCGGATTCCCAACCAACTCGAAGACCTGTCAACACCAGCGAGAGGGCTCTTCGCTTGCCGCCCCTTTGCGCCCGGCCTGCGGGCGAATGACTTCTGGCCTCACGAGAGTTGGCACCTCGCTATAATCAGGCATGGTCCTCGCACTTCTTTTCCTCAGCCAAGTTGGCTCTGACCTGATCGGCAACGCGCCCATGCGGGTCAGCCCCGGCAACATCGCAAGTGGCGAGGGAATGGCTCGCGGCGGCAGGATTACCGTACGTCAGCGTGGCGAGAACGCCTACTCGGCCGAACTGAAGACCCCTCCGTTCGCACTCGCACTCGGCAAGGGTGACCTCATTTACGTTCGCTTCGATATCCGATCACCCTCCTCCAAGAACGAATCCGGCCTCGGCGTGTGGAATGTGGCGATGCAGCGGGGCAAGGCCCCCTACGATGGCTGGGGGTACGGATCGGGCAGCGTAGGGCGGCAATGGAAGACGTTCCACTACGCCTACCGCACCGACAAGGAGTACCCCGCCGGGGAGACCGAACTGACTCTGCATGTGGGTTTGGCCGAACAAGAACTGGAGGTCCGCAACCTCCAGGCGATGAACCTCGGCCCGAACGCAAAGGAAACGGACATCCCCGCCAACACCTTCACCTACGCGGGCCGAGAGGCCAGTGCTCCCTGGCGGGCAAAAGCGGACGCGATGATCCGAGCCAACCGAATGGCCCCGATCCGAGTGGTGGTCACCGAGAACGGCAAACCCAAGGCGAACCAGCCGGTGCACGTTCAGATGCGACGCCATTCCTATCCGTTCGGCACCTTCATCGAGTACCACGTGTTCGATCAGAAGTCCCGGGCCGACAGCGAGAAGTTCCTTGCCATCGTCAACAACCGCCGCTTTAGCCGCGTGACGGTGCCGATCTACTGGTCGGATTGGGGCTGGGAAACCAATCGTCAGGGCTACCTAGATACCATCCGATGGTGCGCCGAGCGCGGCATTCGTATGAAAGCGCACAACATCCTTTGGCCCTCCGAGAAGTATTGGCCAAAGCGACTGAACGGGCTCGACGACAACCAACTGCGGACCGCGATCTTCTCCGCGATGGATGAGCGCTTGACGACGCTGAAGCCCTGGCAGTTTGAGAACATCGACGTCCTGAACGAGCTGAAAACCGAGAAGACGGTGGAGAACCGCCTAGGATTTGACGCCCTAACGGAAACCTTCCGGCGCACGCGACTGGCGTTCCCCAAAGCCGACCTTGTCTACAACGACTTTGCCGTTTTCGAAGGCAACGATGGCGGCGGCAAGAGTTTCGAGGAGGCCTCGCGGATCACTAAGAAGCTTCTCTCCGCGGGGGCTCCCGTGACCCTCTCGGGATGGCAGGCCCACTTTGGCGAAGACGCCACAAGTCCAGAAAGAGTCTGGGCCCTGATCGATCGCTGGAAGCAGGAGACAGGCTTACCGCTTGAGATCACCGAGTACGACCTGAACTCGCGCGATGAAACGATTAAGGCCGACTACCTTCGGGACCTACTGACGGCATGGTTCGCCCATCCGAACACCCGCGGATTCACGATGTGGGGATTCTGGGAGGGCAGTCACTGGCTCCCCGCATCAGCGATCTATGCTAAAGACTGGACCCCGAGGCCCGCCGTAAAGGTATGGGACGACCTGGTGACCAAGAAGTGGTGGACCGACCAGACTCTGAAGACAAACGCGAAAGGGGAAGTGGAGCTTAGAGGATTCCTTGGGGACTATACGATTACATCGGGAGCGAAGAAGAAAGCGGTGACAGTGGTTCGAGGTGGCACGACAGTTCGCATGTAAGCGTAGGCGAGGTGGATCCTAGTTGGCAGTGCGCTACAAGTTCACAACTCAAGGTGGGCCGGATGGCCGAGCGACTGCCAACCCGGTCCACCCCATGTAAAGTGCTCTAATGGATTGGCGCGACGTGATCACTCTGGAACCCGATCGGCGAAACGGCAAGCCGTGCATTCGCGGCATGCGTGTCACGGTATCGGACGTGCTGGAGCACCTCGCATCGGGACTTACGCCCGAAGAGATTGTCAAAGACTTTCCCTACCTGACCCTGGTCGACATTCGTGCCTGCCTCGCGTTCGCCGCAGAGCGTGATCGACGGCTCTCCGCGCCGCTGCAATGAAGCAACGGACCCCTGCCTTTAAGCCCAGTCGGCGAAGGCAAAAGCCGATGGTACGGCACTAGATCGTGGCCCCAAAGATCTTCCCGACACCAGCCGTGATCGCCATAGCAAGGACTCCCCAAAAGGTGACCCGCAAGGCACCCCGCCAGACAGACGCACCCCCGATGTACGCGGCCATGTAACCCAGGCAGGCCAAAGTCAGGACGGTCGCCAAGCTTGTGACCAAGCTAACGGACTTCTGGGGCGCGGCAAAGCACGCAAGGATCGGCACGACCGCCCCCACCGCAAAGGCCGCCGCCGACGCCAAGGAAGCCTGGATCGGATTCGCCATCAGGGCCTCGGTGATCCCGAGTTCATCCCGAGCATGGGTCGTGAGCGCATCATGGGCGGTAAGTTGGACGGCCACCTCGCGGGCAAGGGGCTCCTCAAGACCTCGTGAAACGTAAATCGCGGTGAGTTCGTCGAGTTCGTGCTCGGGAGCCTCGACCAGCTCAAGCCTTTCCTTAGCCAAGTCGGCATTCTCCGTATCAGCCTGCGACTGAACGGAAATGTACTCGCCCGCTGCCATCGAAAGGGCCCCGGCGACCAGTCCGGCGATGCCCGTTACCATCAGGTTCCCCTTTCCCGCCCCGCTCGCAGCGACTCCGACCACCAGGCTGGAGACCGAGACGACCCCATCGTTCGCACCCAGTACGGCCGCCCGGAGCCAGCCAATCTGGTGCGAACGGTGCCCTTCGATATGTAGGAACTTCATGATCTAAGTATCACTGATTGAGTCTGTAACTCACTCAGAGGATTGATGGTCGATCGACCAAAGGACACGATTCAGCCGAACCGACAATCCCAGAGAGGGTTGGTAGGCCAAGGCCACCCATCGGCGTGTGCCAACCTGAAGCCATGCCCCATGCACTGATACTCGGCGCCTGCGCCCTCCTTGCCGGCCAAGGACGACTTGAATCGGATCTCGATGCCCTCGTGAGGGCCGGGATGGCCCGGACGCAAACGCAGGGCATCGCGATTGCCGTGATCGAAGGCGGCAAGGTCAAGCTCGTGAAGACCTGGGGAAAGCGGAATGCGAAGGGTGACCCCTTGACCGATTCCACCGTCATGTACGGAGCTTCGCTCACCAAGGCCGTATTCGCGTACACGGTGATGCAACTTGTGGACGAAGGGAAACTTGACCTTGACACTTCGATCGCGAAGTACCTGCCCAAGCCTCTGCCGGAATACGCCGACGACGAAGACGCCTACGCGGCGTGGCAGCATCTCGCGGGCGACGAACGGTGGCGCAGGCTCACGCCAAGAATCCTGTTGACGCACAGTTCCGGATTCGCAAATTTCGGCTTTCTCGAGCCGGACGGCAAACTGAAGTTCCACTTCGACCCGGGAACGCGGTACGCCTATTCGGGCGACGGCCTGATCCTCCTTCAGTTCGTGATCGAGCGAGGTCTGGGGCTGGACCTCGGCAAGGAGATGAAGCGCCGAGTGTTCGACCGATATGGGATGACCAACACGAGCATGACATGGCGACCCGACTTCGCCGCCAACTTGGCCGATGGATGGAAAGCCGATGGCACCATCGAACCCCACGATGAGCGGAGCAAGACCCGCGCGGCCGGATCCATGGACACCACGATCGCAGACTTCGCCCGATTCGCCGCAGGCTACATGCAAGGATCAGGCCTCACCAAGGCGACAAGAGCCAAGCTCACATCTCCCCTCCTGCCCATCACCACAGCGAGCCAGTTTCCGTCGCTGCAACCCGAACTTCCTCCCGCGGCGCGGTTCAAGGGGCTCGCCGCTGGTCTCGGAGTCGTAACATTCCGGGGACCCCAGGGAAGAGGCTTCTACAAGGGCGGCCACAACGACTCGACCGGGAACACCTGGGTAGGAATCGAGAAGGGCAAAAGGTCCGTCGTGATCCTCTCCAACGATGTGCGTGCCGAACCGATGTTCCCGGGGATCGTCAAGCTCGTACTGGGCCAGACCGGCGTGCCCTGGGCCTGGGAATACGGCGTCCAGGAATGGACAAAGGGCTAAGGAAGCACCGTAGCCTAACGTGCCGTGAACTCTTCCATATCAAGCTTTCGGGCACCCTTCTTCAGCTCTTTCGCGAGCGAGAACTTCGTGCGACGCGTGAAGTCGCCCTTCGTATAGAGGCTGACTTCACGGCGCTTTAGGTCACAGACGAGCGAGTACCAGGTCACTGAACCCGACTCTTTGGTCGCGATCGTGCTCTTGAGCAGGTCGGCGACGGTCTGGGCGCGAACCGGTTTCTTCTGGCTCAAGAGGCTCGCGCAGCGATTGTATCGCTCGCAGGTGATGTTCGCCACCGGAGTCGCGCTCGTTCGGAAGTTTGTCCCGATCTGGTAGTCGAAGCCCTGACGCCGCCAAGTGGTGGCGTGACGTTCGACAATGGCGGAGGCCCCCGACGCGTCCCCGATGACAACCTGAGCCGAGCTAAGATAGGGAAGGTCGATGGACTCCAGGTAAGCCACGGCCTGGTCGACGGTGCGACACGTTGTGAGTATCTCGTTGAAGGCGTTGAACTTGCCCTTCGGCTTCCCGCTTCGGGGAAGTTCGAGCTTGTCGAGTGCGTTAAAGTCGTAAAAGAGGCCCGCCTCGTTCATGGCCGACTCATCGGAAAACGGATTGTTCTTGTAGCCAAACGCGACAAACCCGAGCGTGCCTTTCGCTTTGTCGGCGGGCACAAAACGAATGGTATGGCGCGAGAGTTCCGGCCGGTTGTCCTCATCCTCGTTGCCCGCAGCGATGACCTGCCCGCCCCTCGCGACGAAGACAATCGTGCAGGCCGAACAGCCGACCGACGCCAACAATGCCAAGGCGACCACAGAAGCTCGCATGAAAAGCAGTATACCTCTGGGCCCCGATGTGCTTGGGTTGGTATCTCGAACCAGTTGCGGTAAAGACTTTATGTAGGGTTGTCAAGTGTTTGTTCTCTTCTATTCAATGTTTAGAACCTAGGTAGGTGCGGGTTGGTTTTTGCCCGCGTCCGTCGTCCTTCTATTCAATGTTCAGTGCGTAGGTAGGCGCGGGATGGTTTGTGACCGCGTCCGTAGTCCCCTTCTCCTTGCACGCAGGAAACCAGAACATACAAGGACTAGGTACAGCCTTGGAGCGGGCACCAAGTCGGTGTTAGAATAAGCTCAAATGGCTCGGATATTTCAGAAGGCGTCGCTAGCGGTAGTGATCTGCGCGTTCCTTTACCGGGCGTTTGGTCGGGCCTTCGGCATTTATCCGCTTGGCAAGCCTGGCGAAAATGTGGAAAGGCGTGCGAGAGCGCATTTGAAACGCCTCCAGGGAGACGAGAAGTCTTTGCTCTGGCAGATCGCGCTGGACAACATGCGTTTCGAGTCTGACCTCCTTTTTGAGGAAGAAGCCTTACGTCAAGACTGTCTCGCACTGCAACTGAAGATTCTCGATCTCTCTGACCGTTACGAAGTCGCCGCACGACTCATACAAGATTACCTCTTGAAATCACCAGTAAGTAGGCTACTTCATGCGATTATAAGCGAAGCAATCAAGTCAGGTGCCACACGAATACAGATCGACTGTACTCCCTCCGGTAAGCCCCTCTGGGTATTGCACTTGTGCCAAGGACAGTGGTCGGAATCGATGCAGATTCCCGCTAACCTGGATGCACCTTTACGTGGTGCCATCGCGAGAGCAGAGGCCTTTGGTTGGAGCAAATATGCACACCTAGCGAGCCTCAGCCCTGTTGCAGCGGCCGTGCGTTCTGACTGGGTCAGCCCGCAAGTGGTTGAGCTGGCCATGGAGCAAAGGGATTAGGCTGGGTCGACCCCGAATCTGGCCGGAGTTGGCTGCCGGAGGACTCGACGGATGCGAACTTACCGCGTATACTGGATCCAAGCCCCCGAAGGGGAGTAGCGCCTGCAATTTGCAGATCCGTTGTCGTCATTACGCTCGCCAGAGCCGGCCCGGAAGAGAGCGCAAGACCTTCAACGCTGACGCGACGAAGGTCTTTTTGTCGCGTCATGCTGGGCTAAGGAGACTTAGACATGACCCACGCACGAAATTCGCACGCCATGCTCGCTGCCTCATTGCTCATTTTGGGCTCGATCGCCTATGCGAAATTCGATGGCAACAAACCGGGCGTCGCTCCGGATGCCGCACTGAAAGTGATCAAGACGGGGAACACCCGATTCGTCACCGGTTTCCCTGAGCGACCCAACCAGACCCCCGACCACCGCGCCAAAGTCGCCCAGAAGCAGACGCCCCACACAGTCGTGGTCACATGCTCCGACTCCCGGCTTTCGCCTGAACTGATCTTTGACCAAGGGATTGGCGACCTGTTCGTTGTCCGGACTGCGGGCAACACCGTGGATGCCGAGAACCTGGGCAGTGTGGAGTATGCCACGGCAGTGCTGGGTGCTCGCCTTGTCGTCGTCCTCGGGCACAACAAATGCGGAGCCGTGGATGCAGCCATGAAGGGTGGCAAGCTTCCCGGGAACATTCCTGCGGTCGTGAAGCCGATTCAGAACGCACTGCCGAAAACCAAATGCTCCTTGGACGAGGCCATCGCGATCAACGTAAAGGCGGTCGAGGCCACGCTCGCCAAGAAGAACAAACTCACAGCGGATATGGTCAAGCGCGGCCAGATCCAGGTAAAGGGTGCGGTTTACGACCTGGCGTCCGGAAAGGTTCGCTTTATCGACTAAGCCGAATGCAATTCTCGGCCCCCTAAGAGGGGGCGAGGATTTCTGGGCACAGACTTCAAACTAGACCTAACGGGTCTTCTTTGCCGGCAACTGCCAGACCGTCGAAGGGCCGATTCGGCGGCTGTAAACAAGGATGTCGTGGGTCGGGAAGGAGGGGGCGGATTCTTCCATCGGGGAGGTGTGCCAGGTCTTAGGGTCCACGTTCCATCCTGCCCAGCCACGGTAGTAGGGAAGCTTAGCCCATGCTTTGGTAGCCTCGTCGGCCCGACGAAAATCAACATAGAAATGGTCGGGACCAACCCGGCCGAGGAACTCCCCTAGGTCGCCCGGCTGGTCGCAACCTAGCGAGAAAATCTCACCCTCGCGGGCCCGCGATTCCGCCATGGTTTCATTGCCCACTTGACGTTTGGCGCGGAAGCTGCCGACGGTCCAAGCGAAGCCCACGGCAACATAAGCTTCACCAAGAAAACGACGCAACTCAGTGCCGACCGTCTTGAGGCCGCTCATCGCCGCCAGGGGCGGCACGACCGCTCCGGTATGCATGTCGTGAGCCCACAGCGCAGCCCGATCCTTACCCAGAAGCTGGACAAGATTCGCCCCCATGAATACATCCCGTCGTGCGAAGTAGCCAACCGGAGCCTTAGAGTAGTCGAGGTCGCCGGGGCCAAACTCAAACTCAAAGGCGTCAAGACCCTGGATGCCCGTGCGCGCAGCGTAGATCGCCTCGGCGACCCCGGCAGGCGCGTTCTTCTTGCCCTGCTGGGTCTCCAGAGACTTCAGCAATGCAACTCCAGCGTCGTGGTAGAGCTTGTAGTCTCCCGGTTTCTGGGTCTTAAGCCAACCAAAGTAGCCCCTTGATCCCCCCACCGAGTCCGTGAGTGGTTTCAACTGCTGACCGATGCGCCTCGCGTCACGGTGGTTGTGCCGTTCGAGCCATTTCAGCGCGAAAGCGAAGTCCGCGCCCGCGTCTTGGCAGTCGATCCCGTAGATGCGAATCGGTTTGCCGGTCCGCAAAACGTGGGCACGAAGCCAAAGGATAAGCGAAGCAAACTCGTCCGTCCTCCAGATCGCGAACAACCCAGAGTCTGCGATTAGCGAAGCAAGGTCGCCCTTGCCTTCGTTCACGAACGCATCAAACTGCGCGCCCGGCGTCCGATTCACTTCCAGCATGAGCGATTCGATCCGACCCTGCCGCACCAGCTCGCGAATCGCGTGGGTCTTAAAGAGCTGCGACTGCTGATCACCATGCGTGGCCTCGCCGATTCCGACCACACGCGCACCCGAAAGCGCGGCCATCATCGGTTTTAGGTCTTCCGGGGTAGGCACGTCCACAGCGAAGGGTGCGATGTTGCCCTTGAGCCAGGCAAGAGCACCAGGCTCCAATCGAGCGCGCTCATCAGGTCGGGACGGTTCTTGGCGAGACTGGGCCGAAGCCAAACAAGCCGTAGCCAGAGCCAGGGTCAGAAGCGAGAGCGCTTTCACGAGAGGGGAATTTACCCCACCGCCCTCATTCGTTGGTCTTCGGGCGCTCACTGGTCTGCCCGATAACAAACCCTTGTAGCTCATCGATCAGGCGCGCAACGCGGTTCTGGGACTTTGGGGAGTTCAGGACGTGATCACTTGAGAAGTCGCTGCGGTCCAGTTCAATATGCGTCGGCGCAAGCCAGGCTCTTAGCTCGCGGGCGCAGTCGCGCATGGCGGCAAAGGTTGTCGAGTCATTGATCGAGATCAGACCGACGGGGCGGCCCTGGAAGTAAGGTCGTGCGTCGCCGGAAAGAAGCTCGGCGAAGTCGAGCATGTTCTTGAACACCCCGCTCACCGTGCCATGGTAGGTCGGGCTCACCCAGACCATGGCATCGGCTCGGCGGTAAAGCTCAACCAACCGTTCGATGCCGTGGTGATTGGGGGCGTATGCCTCGAGGGCGAAGTCTGGCTCGTACATCGGCAAACGCAGTTCCCGCGGGTCCGCGATCTCCACGCGGAAACCAGAGCCCGTCGCCAATTCGTCGATCGCCTTGCACGTCGCGAGGCTGAGCGATGGGACTCGGAGGCTCCCGGCAATGCAGAGCAGGTTACGTGATCGGGTTGGCATGCGTTCTATTCCCAACTCTACTTGATGACAAGATCATTGGCCGGTGGCCTGCTCCCCTCGGCAACATCCCCAGCGAGTTGGGTTGAACGCAAGCTCGTATGGCCGGTGACCATTCACTCCTCTTGGAAGAAGATCTGGCGCACCTCGATCGCGCGCTTGGCAACGGCCGCACCTTCGCGTGCCCATTCGAGGGCTTCTTCCTCGCTAGCGGCGTCCAGAATGTAGAAGCCACCGATGTGCTCCTTGGTTTCCAGGTACGGGCCGTCCGTGACGAGCACCTTGCCGTCCGCCGAGGGTCGGGCGACCTTGGCGAGGCTGGCGGGCATCAGCCCGCAAGCGAAGAAGAGCGCGCCCGCCGCTTCCATCTTCGCGTTGAACGCGTGAATCTGAGGGCCAAGCTCGGCATCTTCGGCGGAAGGTTGGTAGTCGTCGGGCAGGTGAGCGGATACGAGAAATTTCATGTTGATGCTCCTATTCTGGACATTTCGGACCGTTCATCCGGATGTCATTCTTTGGTCGTATCCGAACCCCGCAAATCGACAGATCCCTACGCCTTGATGTAACCGTGCATCCGAAGCCAAGAAGCAAAGGCCTCGAACCAGCCTGTACTCGTCGTTTCTTTGGGATACATGCCAAAACCATGCCCTCCCTGCTCATAAAGGTGGAACTCAACCGGTCGCTTCGCGGCCTTCCAACTGTCGATCAGGCCAAAGCCCGCGTTGGCAAAGAAGGGATCGTCGGCCGCCAGCGCGATGAAGAGCGGCGGAGCATTCGCAGGCACCTTCACCGCACTCAGGGGGCCGTAAATGTTGCCGATGAACGCCGGCTGGGCGTCGCTAGAGTAGAGGGTTGTCGACAGCGTCAGCATCGCGCCTGCCGAGAACCCGACCATGCCGATCTTCTTCGGGTCCACGTTCCACTCGGACGATCGGGAGCGGATGAGCGCGAAGGCGGCCGCCGCATCAGCGATCTGCGGAGCCAGGGCCAGAGACGGATCCTGCGGAGCGGGTGGCCTACTTGCCGTGCCCGAGAACATGCTCCTCATAGAGGCCTCGAATCCGGGCATGTCGGCCGGGGTGGGATTGAGTCGGTACTTCAGCACGAAGGCGGCGACACCCTTCTTAGCCAGCGCTTTGGCCACGTTCCAGCCTTCGTTTTCCATCGAAAGCGTGCGAAAGCCCCCACCCG